>JBDUCK010000013.1:0-24397 GCA_040003485.1 Ferruginibacter sp.
ACCGAATCATAAAACGAGGGGTACCCAAAACGGGAAACATCTTCATAAAGAAGAGCTGAAGTAAATCCATTCATACTTAAATTTCCATTGTAACCATGCGAAACCGTAAAGCTAGTAAATATTTTTTCCAGGCCTTTTATTTTCGTCAATCCATTATAATCGATTTTCCAGTTTGGTTTTGGTAAAATAGCTTTAAACGGATTTGATTTAATGTTTGGATTATTTTGTTTTATCAAGGAAACATTCTGCGGATCCTGCCCGGTATACGCTGCAATAAAAGACGGTATCAATACATCTACCGCATATTTACCATAACCATAATAATAGCCATCTGCACCTTGGCCGGTACTGTAAGGATTTTTAGTTCCCAATCTTCTTGATAGGATTACCCGGTTATCCTGAAAAGTTTTAAATGTACTGGAAATACGGTTTGGATCAAACTTGCCAAATAACGTTTTGAAAGCGATATACGAAACATCAAAACCTCCGCCAGTGTAAGGTGTAAGGTGCATAAACTTCGGATTGTTACCACCGCTGGTATCGATGTACCTGAAGGTTTCGCTGTAATTTTTATTAAAGGTTTTACTTACGTTTACGGTAATATTTAGATCTCTCACGGGCTCAAGGGTTGCACTTAATGAAAGGCGCTGATCAAAATTCTGCTGAAACAAAGAATTAAAAGTAGAGTCTTTGGTAATAAGCCCGGCAGCGGCTTTTCGGTTAAGCCAGTTACTGTCGGGTTGCCTTCCCAGGATAAAATCAAAGCCGGGTGCCATGCTCTTAAAATTCTGACCAATAAACTGTGTGCTATCTGTATACCCAGGTAAACGTGTATTGGCATTTTCGGACAAAGAAAGATTAACCTGTTTGATACTGGTTATTAATTTGCCTAGTACCCTGCCAGGCACACCTACATAAGGCATTGCGGTTTGATCTAAGATTTTTCTCGTTCTCAATACACGCCTACCATCTTTGGTGGTAACGCTGTCTGTAACTTTTGTTATACGGTTCTTCCATTTTTCTTTGTCTGCAATATTTGGGGGCACATCTAACTGTCGCAACCATTTTGATTTTTGATACAACCTAGTAAAATCCATTTGCACTGTGGCTTCACTCTGCTGGCCATTCTCCAGGAAATTACCCAGGTTAACTGCCAGCCTGCTGGCACCAATCCAGCGGTAAGCAGCTTGGTATTTAAGGTTAATTGTTGTCCAGTCTATTAATGGAAATTTAGCAGTAGGTAAAGTATAAGAGAAATTAGCCGTTTGATTAAAGATGGTATTTCTACCTCCACGAAATAGATTTCTCAATACAGAATCCTTTTTTTCTTTTGTATCTAACCGGCCATACGGCTCGTCAATACGGGAGTTATTGGTCGCAATATAATCAAATCGTAAAGAA
The DNA here is from genome assembly GCA_040003485.1 of Ferruginibacter sp. Lineage (GTDB taxonomy): Bacteria > Bacteroidota > Bacteroidia > Chitinophagales > Chitinophagaceae > Ferruginibacter. The sequence goes on from JBDUCK010000013.1 coordinate 1,402, forward strand.
CGGGTAAAATTCCAAGCCACTATATAATCCCGCTGAAAAGTAAAGTACTTATCATAGGTCTCGGGTATAGCATATTTAGAGGTACCAATACTTCTTGGCCTTATTACTCCAAACTGCCGGCTTATATCTGCCCGGAAACTTATTTGCGATGGCAGATAATTAAAATTAAAATCTTTTACGAGGTCGAACCAATGCGTTTTGGTTTTTTTCCTGAACAGCTTTTTAAAAGGCTCAATATATTTTGGTTGCGGCGCATAATTGTACCCTAATGCACCCCGGTGGCGGGTTACATCATTATATTCTATTAAGGGATTGTGGCTGCTGGTTTTAATATAAGAATAACTTACATCTACATTTGATATATCGTAGATCTTTGGTTTCTTATCATTTGTTTTAATTTTTCTGACATTCGTAAAATTGAGCGTTTTTATAGAAGTAAAATCAACTGCTCCTTTACGTATAGAATCTTTTTGATTTTTTGGCGCAGTATTTAATTTGTCTTTTAATTTAATATCCAGGTCGTAAGGATCATATTCCGGTGTGCTTACTGTTTGCGTATAACTTGCAAAAACAGGGATAGACACGGCGGCTTTTTTGGGTAACAGTTTTCCTAACTCCAGGTTGGCTGCTACATCAAACTGGTAAAAATTATCCCGGTATCTTTCATTAACTCTTTGCTCTAATGTACCAAATCCCTGGGTGTGCGCATTGGCAGAGAGCGATAAAGTTCCCAGGTCTGCCAGGTTTACATCTACACGGCCTAATGCTGCATACCCGCCCTTTTCGTCTATGGATGATAAACGCAATTCATTTACCCAAATTTCGCCGCAGGCGGATTCTGCCTTTGTATTTTCCACCCCAATTAATATTCCTCTTATCTCGCCTAAATTAGGATTACCTATTACGGCATATTGTTGACCACTTGACTGCAACTGGCGGAATATCTGTACCAACGAAACATTGGATAGATTTCTTGTTTGCTTTAATTTTGTAAGTGCCGTTAAATCGATATCTAAAGAATTCCTGGGATTCCATAAACTATCATTATAAATATCCGTATTGGGATTTATGCTTGCTGCTCCCAGTTGGGTTTTAATAAGTGGAATTCTTATTTCATAATAATTGCTTACAAAGTCAGTGCCCATGCGTATTACAGCCGTTAGTTCTTTATCTACAAATGTTGCAGGCGGATTAAGGGCTTCCTCGGCGTGGATGTACATGGAGAGTTTGTTAAACTGCCTTAGATCCCGGTTGGCAAAAGTTTGAAACACAGCCTTTGCATCTCCCTTAGAAAGATTGCAAAATTGTAAGCTCATTGCCTGTTCGTTCTGTAAAAGGTTAACACCGTTATTGCTCAGGGTTTGTACCCTTTCAATTTCCCTTGGTGTGCGGTAGGGCAATGGTAGGCGCTTATCATTTTCTTCTATATTCACTGCCCCTACATTTAATACAGTAGATGATGCCGGTGCGTACAAACCACTGGAATCTACTTTATACTGAAACTTGCGCCAGATATTACGGGTAAGCTGTAATTCTCCAAAACGCATTACAACACTGTCATCAAAATTGGTCATGAACATTCGAACAAAACGGATAGATTTAAAATCAGGGATATTGCCGATTTTTCTATCGTATCCTTCTATAGGAATTCTGAACTGGTACCAGGTTTCATTACGGTTTTTCCCATTAACCAGGTTAATAGGAACTATTTTTTTATCTACGATAAAATTAGTGCCAATCTGCATTTGAGGTGCAGTGGTAGGCTTTATGTCTACCGTATATTGAAAATATTCTTCGGTTTCATTAAGGGTATTATCCCGGTTCAGATCTTCTGCATCAGGATAGAGCGTTTGCGCTGCAGAAAACTGGCCACCGTTATCAATAGGTGAATTCCCTTCTGGGTTATTGTAATTTTTATAGCGTGCAAGGATGCCATCGTTTTGGCCAAAGCCAGCATCCCGGTAATTTTTATAATCATCTCCTGAAGGATCTTTTAGCGCATCAATGTATGCTTTGGAGCCGGTGCCAAAATTAGAGGCAAGATTGGCAAGATAGGCCTGCCTTTTGGCAACTTCTGCGGTATCATTTAATCCATCAAAACCGATGTCCTGAAATACCCTGTCTTCAGGAAGATTGCTGAATGCATTAGTAACCTGTATAGGGTTTCGGGCTACCTTTCCCCACACTGTATTATCAACCGGCGATGGCGCATTTGGTGTAGGTAACCCGTTTTCATAAAACCTCCTTCCATCTTTCAATATGTCTTCTGAAACATTACCCAAATTAAAATACAGTTTACCACCTGTGGAACTGGTTGCATTCGGATTTTCCTCTGTATTTATAAAAGGATCCTGTACCCAAAACTCAATAAATTCAATATTGTTTGTAACAAAATCGGTCTGGTCTAAACTACGCATAAGGCCACCCCACCTTGTTTTAGGGCTTAATAATTTACCATTCGGGTTTAAGCCTGTAAGGCTGTCATTATAATTATAAGGGCCCTTATCGGTAGGATAATAAGCAAGATCAAAAGTTACCAGCTGGCTCTCACCAAAACCCGTTGTTCTCTGCGGAAATATTTCCTTTTGATAAATCTGCCTGGTACGGGGATCACTAAGCAAAGCCGAATTATTTCCAATAGGATTATTAGGATCTTTATATTGTTGCAGGGTTTGCTCTATCTGGTACCACGCAATTTTTGCCCTGTTTTTTCCATAGGCCAAACTATTGCTTGAATCTGCCTCGGGAAATAATATATTTCCATTAGCATCAGTGGCGCCTTTTGGGGTAGATGCCAAGGCCCAGCTTATTGGTGGAAAACGAAGATCGATCCCTGATTTGCTTCCTTCAAAATCATCAATATAAACAACACCACTGCTACCCCTGCCAATTTGTGGGGCATGACCTGGTTTAAGCATGGCTGCTTCACCATAAACATTAATTGTAGAAGGTGCTTTAGTAGAATAGAAGGGTAATTTATCCAGCAATTTTGTAAGCCTGGGCAAATCTTTTCTATAATTTACATCCAGGCCATACATGGCATTACGTATGGGATCTTCATTTAAATTTACCTTTGTAAAAAAGGGCCTTTCACTTAATCTTACAATAGTTCCCCCGATAGAAAGTTGTTCTTTGGCGGTATTCTTCAATTGGTAATCCAGCCTTAAACCCAGGTAAGATCGCTGTTGCAATCCAAATGAGGCATTGTTTTCAAAATTTACCTGTACGGGCAAGCCAGCATTTAAAATAGATTGGTTGGTAATTTTAATAGTCCCTAAATCGTAATTAATATCATAATCCACATTTTCCTGAAGCGTACGCCCACCGGCTGTTACACTTACAGAACCACGGGGAATATTGTAACCAATGCTTATATCAGCAGAGCCCGAAGTCCGGGCCGTACCTTTTAAAACAAACCTGTCCAAATTAGGAAATTGTTGCGCTATGGCTTTAATAGAATCATACAACGCATAGTATAGTGTATCCTTTATTGTAGGTAGTGTAGTATCGGAAAATACACCCACTGCCAGGTCTCTGCCAAAAGGCTCCAGCACCGGAAAAATTACCCGGCTGTATGGAGATACTATGGTAAAGTTTTCTACATAATCAAACACGCCATCTGGCTGGGGATCTAACTGGCTGTTCAACCTATCTAGATTTATTAAAGATATAATAGGTGCGCCCTGGTTTTTATCGCCGAAAGGGACGTAACGTTTTGCACCCAGGCCAGGTTCCTGGTATAATACATCCAGTTTAAAATCCTGTTGTGCCAATACTCCATAGCCGATAGAATACACATTTTTCAGCATCAGATCCCATATAGGCAGACTGGTACGCTGAGAAGTTGCTTTTAATAATTTGAGGAATAATACTTTTTGAGTAGCTGTTGTAGAATCCGGTGGCACATCCTGCGAAAATTCTCCTATCTGAAATATTTTTCCATTATAAGAATATTGATACGCTACACCAAGCACTTCATCTGTTTGTAAAGGCTGGCTTAGAGACAAGGTACCTACCTGCCTGTTAAAACTATATTGTGTACTATCCAATTTTCGGGCAAATGTTTTTTCAAAATCCTGCACCGGGCTCAGGCCAAAATTCAGTAGGTTCTGAAACACCATAGCTGGGTTTCGGTAATCGGGCTGTTGTCTTATGCGGGTTAATAGATCATTGGTATTGTTTGTTGGAAATGGCGAGCTGGACAGAACATTTATTGTTGGGGGCTGCCTGTAAGGTTGATTCTCGCCAAGATCCATCAGGCCTACTATGTCTCTCGTTTCTGTGGTGGTACCATTACGGTTAGTCACCCATACTTCCATTCTTAAAATCTGTACCGGGCTGGTAACCGCCGGCAGATTTTTCATGACATTGTTATAATTGTTTTTAAAATATTGTGCTACCAAAAAGTGGCGGTTCTCTTCGTATTCATCTGCCTTTATTTCAAATGGCTGAGAGGCTGTACCACCCTGCAGGTTCACGGTCTGCCGCTGCGATTTTTGGTTGGCTAATACCCCCGTAATATATAATTTACCAAACTGAAGCTGTGTTTTTATACCAAATAATTGCTGGGCACCTGGTATTAAAGTTCCACGGCTGGGAAAGCTTACATTACCTGCTTCAAAACGTTTTAATATCTCATCATCTTTGCCGGTATAATCTAATTTCAGTTGATTTTCCAGGTCAAAATTAGCAAGCGTGTTATAGTTAATCGGGAATTTTAATTTGTCTCCAATGTTGGCATTTACATTTACCTGGGCGTTAAACCCAAAATCCAGGCCGCCGCTTTTCCTGGCTCTTTCCGGCAGGGTGGGATTATCTGTTACCTGGCCCTGGTAACCGACGTTAAGGTCCACATTTCCCTGCGGACTTATTTCTATTTTTCCATTTCCAAAAAGCCGGTTAAACAAATTATCAGTAAGAGACAGTTTGGGCCTTGTAAGTTTACCCCTGTTTAAAATACTGGTAGTGTTGGCCCGCTTTTGAAAGTAATCATTCTCGGCCTGTTTGTTCCGCATTGTCCAGTATTCGTCAAAGGTATAAGTAGTGGGTATACGGTAATACCTGGAGCCTATTTTCTCGTAAACCAAATAAGTTTGGTTAATGGCATCATACACTACAGAATCTCTTAAATTAGCGGGATTTTTTAAATCATAAATACTTTTTGAGGTGCCGGGTATCATACCTCCCCTGGTATCTTTAATGGGATAATGCAGGCTGTCTTTATAATCCGGTACAGTTGTATCTACGCCAACAGGCAGGTACTCCCTGTTAGGCTTACCCGAAGTTTCACTTATTGTCATTGAAAGCAATACAGGCACAGCACTGCATGCAATAATTGTAAAAATTGTCTTTCTAATAAGCAACATCCAGTAAATAAATTAGCGTAGCGTTTTGTCAAATGGCTTTTAAGGCTTTTTTAATCAAATCTTCTAAATGTAATATCCCGGGTTCGGCATGGATAATTTTTTGAATGGATTGCTCTGCCTGTTGCCGGGATATACCCAACGCAGTTAAAGCTGTTAACGCATCCTGCCCTAATCTATTGCCTGCTGGCATTATAGCGTCGGTACCGAAAGGTTGTTTATTAATTTTATCTTTAAGTTCAAGCACCAGCCTTTCTGCTGTTTTTTTTCCAATCCCTTTCACACTTTCCAGTAACCTCACATTACCCTGCAGAATTGCAACCCCTACTTCTTCAGATTTCAGGGAGGACAGCATCATACGTGCTGTAGCTGCACCAACGCCGGAGACACTTATCAACAATACAAACATCTCTTTTTCCTGCCGTTCAAAAAAACCATAAAGCGTGTGTGCATCTTCTTTTACCTGTAAATGAGTAAACAGTTTTCCTTTTTCCAGCGCCTGAATAGCAGAATAAGTATTAAGGCTTATATTAACTTCATATCCTACGCCATTTACATCCACAATTACCTGTGCCGGACTTTTATAACTGAATCTACCCTCCAAATATGCATACATAATTTCCTGATCTGTCAGTAGCGAAAATAAGGATATTTTATCAGCCTCCGGCTTAAAAAAAAGCATGAGCCTATTTTACTGTAATTTTACGACCCATACGAGGAACAGTAAATTTAAAAATAAAATACATGAATAAAATTACGGCCGCAATTACATGTGTAGGAGGATATGTGCCTGAATATAGGCTTACCAATCAAGAACTTGAAACAATGGTGGACACTAATGATGAATGGATAAAGAGCCGCACCGGGGTAGAGGAAAGAAGAATTTTAAAAGGAGAAGGCCTCGGTAGCAGTGATATGGCAGTAGAAGCCATAAAAGAATTATGTAGAAAAAGAGGTATCTCTCCAGATGAAATTGATTGCCTGGTCTGCGCTACTGTTACGCCAGACATGGTCTTTCCGGCAACAGCAAATATAATTTGTGATAAAGCCGGTATAAACAATGCTTTTAGTTTTGATATAGGGGCAGCTTGTTCAGGTTTTTTATTTGCCTTAACTACAGGCACTGCGTTTATTGAGAGTGGCCGTTATAAAAAAGTGGTGGTAGTTGGTGTAGATAAAATGAGCAGCATTATAGACTATAGCGACCGGTCCACCTGCATAATTTTCGGCGATGGGGCAGGTTGTGTTTTGCTGGAGCCTGGCGAAGAAGGCAATGGCGTTTTAGACAGCATTTTAAAAAGTGATGGCAGTGGCCGCCAATATCTTCATATGAAAGCCGGAGGTTCTGTAAAACCCGCTACGGTAGAAACGGTTTTGGCAAAAGAACATTATGTGTACCAGGAAGGGCAGGCAGTTTTTAAATTTGCTGTAAAGGGAATGGCCGATGTAAGTTTTGAGCTGATGCAAAGAAATAATTTAACGGCAGATGATATCGCATGGCTTGTCCCACACCAGGCTAATCTTCGCATTATTGATGCTACAGCAAACCGCATGAATCTTCCCAAAGAAAAAGTAATGATAAACATTCAGAAATTTGGAAATACTACTGCGGCTACAATACCGTTATGTTTATGGGAATGGGAAAAGCAATTGAAAAAAGGTGATAATATTATTTTAGCAGCTTTTGGCGGTGGCTTTACCTGGGGAGCTACCTGGGTTAAATGGGGATACGATACTGATAGTTGATAGACAATAGTAAATTGCTTTAAGTATTTTTTTTGTTACGGGCAGCAATTTTTTATAGCATCATCGTTGCATCGCCCTCTTGTACGACACAACATTGTTCAACTTTTATCGAAGCATGCATTAAAAATGTGCTGGGTTTACACCAGTTAATAATGGTGAAAAAATAATTAAATTTGATCCTTATAAAATCCTTTTGAATGAAAAAATATTTACCGCTGCTTTTGTTATCTGCGTTTTTTTTCCAGTATAGCCAGGCACAGTTCAGCAGGTATATTATTAAATTGAAAGATAAAGGACCGTCTCCTTTTTCAATATCAAATCCATTGCAATACCTAAGCCAGCGGGCAATAGACAGAAGAACAAGATACAATATCGCCATAGACAGTACCGACCTACCGGTCAGTGTAAATTATATTGACAGCATTCGTTTGTCCGGCGCCGTTACCATATTAAGTACATCTAAATGGCTGAACCAGGTAGCTATTAAAACTACGGATGCTTCGGCGCTGGCTAAAATAAATTCTTTCCCTTTTGTTATTACCTCAATGCCTGTTGCATCCATCATAAATACTGCACCTGCAAAAAAAAAATTAGAGTTTTCACTGAAGGAAATTATGCAACCGGTGGACGGCAAATCCTCTTTATTATCCGGAGAATCTTATGCGTATGGTTATTCAAATGGCCAGGTAAAAGTTCACCAGGGCGATTTCTTACATAACCATGGCTTTAGGGGTGAAGGAATGCAGATGGCTATATTGGATGCAGGGTTTTACCACTATCTTTCTTTGCCAACTTTTGACAGTATCCGGGCAAATAATCAGGTACTCGGAACTTTTAATTTTGTAACTAATAACACCAGTGTAAACGAAGATCACCCTCACGGAATGGAGTGCCTTAGCACCATTGCAGCCAATATGCCGGGAGTATTTGTTGGTACTGCCCCTAAAACTTCTTTTTATTTATTTGTTACAGAAGATGTGGCAAGCGAGTACCCCATTGAAGAGCAAAACTGGGCTGCGGGGCTTGAGAGGGCAGATAGCCTTGGTGTAAGTATTTCTTCTACTTCCTTGGGTTATACCGAGTTTGACAATGCGGCGCTCAATTACACCTACAATAACATGAATGGCCACACAACTATCAGTGCACGTGCTGCAAATTTTGCTTCAAAAAAAGGTATGCTGGTAGTGGTAGCTGCAGGCAATGAAGGAACTAATCCCTGGCACTATATTACAACTCCTGGTGATGCAGACAGTGTGATGGCTGTAGGGGCAGTAGATACACTTGGAAATGTAGGCAGCTTTAGCAGTTATGGCCCCAGTAGTGACGGGGATATAAAACCTGATGTGGCAGCCGTAGGGGTAAATGCAGTTGTGGCAAATCCTTCTACCGGTCTTCCTTCTTATGGCAGCGGCACTTCTTTTGCCTGCCCAAATATGGCCGGGCTTACAACCTGTTTGTGGCAGGCCTTTCCGGAAATAAACGGTCGGGGAATTATTAATGCAATGGAAGTTTCAGCTACTAAAATAAATAATCCCGATAACAGGGTTGGGTATGGTGTTCCAAATATGAAAGCAGCGTTTGTAATACTTTTTAAGAAATTGTACAGCCAGCAGGCAGCTATTAATAATTGTTCTGCTTCTTTACAATTCACTGCAAAAACAGACAATACTATCAACCTTGTTTTAGAAAGGAAATTACCATCTGAAACGGATTTTTCTGTGCAGAAAACATTTGCCGGTAACGGCAGTTTTGCATTACACAACTTTACCTATACGGATGATTTAAGTTCAGCAAATACAGGGATAGTGAGATACAGAACAAAAGTAGTCATCGGCACAGATACTGCATTTTATGCCGATTCTTTATCTGTAAATTATTTGCAGCAATGTACAGTAAGCGAAAATAAAATTACCATCGCACCTAATCCCGTTACTGATCATTTAAATATAAGCATACAAAGAACTACAACTGCTAAAGCTGATATTATTATTCAAAATGCAGGAGGTCAAAGGGTATATACTGCCGGGCTTCAATTAACGACAGGAACAAATAATAAAACAGTTTCTATGCAGCAAATGAGTAAAGGAATATACTTTGTAACAGTTTTAATAGACAATAAAAAAGCGTTAACAACAAAGATCTTAAAACAATAAATTATTTTTTAAATACGGCCACAAACATAGTGTCGGCCTTTATTTCATAACCTTTTATGTATTCCATCTGCAACAATTGCAGGTGGAATTTTTCTTTAAGATATTCAGCAACTGCTTCATTTTCTTTTTTGAAAACAGAGCAAGTAATGTAAAAAAACAATCCATCTTTTGTGAGATGCTGTAAGGCATTTTCTGCAATCAGCTTTTGCTTTTTTGCATATTCCTGAATGTTGTTTTGTTTGTAATATAAAAGCTGCTCGGGTGTACGTCCCCAGGTGCCGCTGCCGGTACATGGTGCATCACAAATAACAATTGAAAAACTATCCTCCCCTATTTGTGAAGTGTTTTTTGTAAGATCTGTAATGACACTCTTGTAAATATTTACGCCGGCTTCCTGCAATCTTTTTTTACAGTTTACCAAAATATTCTCACGGATATCAGATACCGTTAGTTGCAGGTTGCCTTTCAATTTATCGTGCAGTAAAATAGATTTGCCACCGCTGGCAGCACAGCAATCCCAGGCAGTAAGTTTATTCTTATTTGAGATTACTGGTGAAGTATCCAGGTAATTAAAAACTTTTTGAGAACTTGCATCCTGCACTACCACTTCTTTGTTTATTTTAATTACATCATCCAGCGATGTTGCATTCTCCAACTCAATACATTCATCTTTTAAAACATTAAAAGAAATAGCTGCATTGGTTAATTTACTTTGTACAATGCTTTTTTTTCCGGGTCTTAATCTTAAAAACAAGTGGGGTTGTTGTAAAAAAGATTCATAAAAAGAATTATCTTTTAACCCCTCTCCTAACGCATTTACAAAAGGGAAAATATTGCCCGCATTTATATCTAACAATACTAATTTTTCCGGCAACGTTAATTCGATTTTATCATTCAGTGCAGGCTTCAATGCCTCCAGTAAAGCATTCGCTTTATTTTCAGTTAAAAACAACCCGGCAAATATTTTTTCTTCTGTTGTTTTATTCTTAAGTGCATGGCCCAGGCGAAAATAGTTATAACAAAGCGAGGCAATAGTTTTGCGATCTTTAGAACCATATTTTTTATTCGCTGCAAAATACTTTTTTAAATGACCAGCAAATGGTTCTATCGCGGTATAGCTTTCTATAATTTTTATTGAGGACGATATGTGAGAATGAAATCTGCTCATAAAATAAAAGCCGGGAATACCGGCTTCAAAAAAAATTAATATACTATTCAAAGTTCAAGTAAGGCATCTACAGGATCTCTTCCAAATAATAAAAGTGATGGGTTTTCCAGCAATTGTTTTACGGTAACTAAAAATCCTACAGACTCCCGGCCATCAATAACACGATGATCATAACTTAATGCAACATACATCATTGGTTTAATAACCACCTGCCCGTTTACCGCCATTGGGCGCTCTACAATATTATGCATTCCCAAAATAGCGCTCTGGGGGATATTGATAATGGGCGTACTCATCATAGAGCCAAATATGCCGCCATTAGTAATGGTGAATGTGCCGCCGGTCATTTCTTCTATTGTGAGTTTATTATTCTTAGCTTTAGTGGCCAGATCTACTACCGCTGCTTCTAACTGTGCCATGCCAAGACTTTCTGCATTTCGTATTACGGGCACCACTAAACCTTTAGGGGCACTCACGGCAATTGAAATATCACAAAAATCGTGGTAAATAATATTCTCGCCATCCAGGTATGCATTTACAGAAGGGAATTGTTGTAAAGCAAAACAACATGCTTTGGTAAAAAAGCTCATGAAACCAAGGTTTACGCCATGATGTTCTTTAAATTTTTCTTTATACTTTTTCCTTATTTCCATGATGGCACTCATGTCCACTTCATTAAAAGTGGTAAGCATTGCCGTAGTATTTTTTGCTTCTACTAATCTCCGGCTGATTGTTTTGCGCAGGTTACTCATTTTTTCCGGCCTTTCATTCCTGCTAAACAATGTTAAGGCGGGTTTACGTCCGGGATTGTTTAATAATTCTAAAACATCCTGTTTTATAATTTTTCCATTACTTCCGGAAGGAGTGATTTTTTTGCTATCCATTTTTTTATCAGCCATAATAGCTGCTGCAACGGGCGTGGCTTTGGACAGAGTTGATGGTTGTGAGCTGTCAGTTGAGACTTGGCGACTTGCTGATTTGTTTTTATTTTCTTCTTCCCTGGGCTCTCGGTCATCTGTCATCTTTTTACTATCATCTGCCTTTTTTTCTTCTTCCACTCCACTACCTTCAGGCTTTGCTCCCTCTGTATCTATTGTACAAACCAGGTCACCAATTGCAAGCGTATCCCCCTCTTTAGCTACATGTTTTACAATTCCTGCTTTTTCCGCATTAATTTCAAAAGTCGCTTTTTCGCTTTCTAATTCTGCAATCACTTCATCCCTTTCGGCCCATTCTCCATCTTCCTTTAACCACTTCACCAAGGTTACTTCACTGATGCTTTCCCCCACCGTTGGAACTTTTATTTCAATAGCCATTAAAATTATTTTTTTGTATTGGCAAATTTCGGGTAAAAAAGGGAGTATGAAAATATTTTATTACGGGGGACATATTTCAAAAAGATCATTATAACCCTTTTAGGGGATAAGAATTACCGATAATGTATTTATCTTTATACAGGTTTAGTCCCAATATCTACAATATAAAAACCAAATACTAAGTAAACAACACCCCTAACTAAATAAAGATATTTTTTAGGTTATTTTGTATTTACTTTATTATTACAATTAAAATATAAGATTATGGAATTAAAGAAAATCTCTCTTTTGATGATTGTATTTTTTATTCTTGCAATACAAAGTGAGGGGCAATTGTATAATAACGGCGCTACCATAAAAATTCAATCCGGTGCAAGTGTTTTTGTAGCAGGGGATGTTCAAAACAATAGTGCGGGTGTTATCAGCAATGATGGCAAACTGGAAGTGCAGGGAAGTTTTACAAATAACGCTACTTATAATTCTGTTACTTTAGATGATTCCCTGATCCTTTCCGGAGGTGGCAATGTAACCCTTAATGGTGGGGCATCCACGCTTAATTATATTACTATAAATAAAACAGCAAATACCAATAATGTAACCTTAACAGGCAGTACTTTATTAGGAACAAAGCTTGACTATATTTCAGGCAATTTCACGACAGATCCTATAACAAATCCATCTTTTGTATTTTCTGCACCTGTTTCTGCAATATTTAATTTTACTCCGGGCAGGGAGATTACCGGAAAGGTAACAAGAACCTCATGGGTGAATGGCGCTGCAGTAGTATTTAACCAACCAAATATGCTGGTAACTACTAATGGTGGTACCGCCCCTTCTACTTTTACAGTATTGATGATACCGCAATCGGGGGGAGGTGATCCTACCCTGGCAGAGAGAGAGGTAAAAAGAAAATTTCAATTTACCCAAACTGGTGGAACGGCATTTACATCAGATATCCGTTTTGCATATCTGGATGGAGAGTTGAATACAAATACAGAAGCTAACCTGGTGCCGTGGGATTTAATAACAACAGAATGGAACGGCAGGCTTACACCCGTAACCCGGGATATTGCAGTAAATTATGTATCCACAACAGGCATTCCTTTTACAGAATTATCTAATGAGTGGAAACTGGCAGACCCGAGATATACATTTAATGCAACTGCTTTTATGAGAGGCCCATGGAACGGCAGTACCGCAATGAACACAAGTTTAAATAGCGGCGGAATACTTCCTACAACACAGCCTTATAATACTACTCCTTTTAATTATACAGGAACAGAAACAGTGGGCGCAATACCCAATGCGAATGTAGTAGATTGGGTTTTGGTAGAACTAAGAAAACCAGCTACTGGCCTTCCACAGGATGCATTATCATCTACAATTATTGGGCGTAAAGCAGGGTTTGTTTTAAATAATGGCCTTGTGGTTGACATTGATGGAGTAACACCAATTAGTTTTGATATTAGTAAACAAGGGTCAGCCTTCATGGTAGTGAGGCATCGTAATCATTTAGGTGTTATGAGCAACGCTTTGGGATCTAATGCAGCTGGTACATTTACCAATGATTATTCTTTGCTGGCAAATAGTTATAAACCGACAGGGGCACCGTCAAACCCAGTGGTTTTACTTCCCGGGGTTGGTGGAAAATATGGAATGTGGGGTGGTGATGCCAATAAAAATGGCGTGGTCAATGTAACTGATATTAATGTTATAAAGTTTGCTATTTCTGCATCAGCAACTGGTTATGTTTTTACGGATGCAAACTTAAATAATGCGATTAATGCTACAGATGTAAGTTTTACCAAAGCAACCATCGCATCCACTGGTACTGGGGGAACACCATTAAAAACGAACAACAACAATGCTACATACTTTATTATTTCAAATCTCCCCGACCCCGTTAATGTAGACAAGTAATACTAACTTAATTAAGCACAAAAAAACAAAAATATCGAATTATGAAAATAAGTCTATTTACTTCGAAAAAAATTCAGTTATTAATGAGTTTTTGTATACTGAGTTTTTTTGTAAATGCACAAACACCTGATTTTGAGTGGCGCCTAATAAACCCAACATTTGATGCGACAGACCCAGATGGTGGAGGACCAGCCACTGGTTCAGTAACTTTTACTTTGCAGATCCATGCAGTAGCTGGAACCATAACTAATATAACTGGAATTTCAACAGGTTGGTGTTGGCAAACGGGTAACGCCATGTTACCTACAGGAGGAAGCAACATATTTTGTGGAACCACCGTTCCTCCTCCTGGTCAACCTTCAAATGTAACAATGTCCAGTACTTTTGCTGGTCTAGGTTTTACATATAATTCTGTAAATCAATGTAGCGGAACAGTAAACTTTACTACCGGAGGACAAACTTTTGATAGAAGGTCTTCTGGCACCATTGATGGTGGATCAATTGATATAACAACAACATATATTGATGTCTTTACTGTTACTTTATGGTCACTTAACAACACATCACCGCATGCAGGGTATACTGTAATAAACTCAGGAAATGGAGCAGCCCCCAGTGCACCGGGAATAGTTAACACAACTTATGCAGTTGCGGATGGTTCATTTACAGAATATATTGTTGCTTCACTTACGTATACAACTCCATTAGCGCTTGCTACGGCTCCGCTGCCTGTGCTATTTTCATCTTACGATGTAAAATGTTCAGATAAAGGAACATCACTTGCCTGGAGTACAGAGACTGAACTTAACAACAGCCATTTTGAAATACAAAAAAGTATAAACGGAACAGAATGGTTAAGTATTGCCAATGTAAATGCTGGAGCAAACAGCAATACCCACAGAGATTATCAATACCTGGATCTGGAAGGCGGAAAAGCTTTTTATCGCATACGGCAGGTAGATGTTAACGGGCAAAGCGTTTATACCACAGTTAAAACTACTGCTTGCGATAACCGGTCTAAAATCATAACCGTTTATCCAACTCCAGCCAGGGACAAGCTTACCGTTGCTTTATATGCAGACCGTGGTATAAAAATGGATTTGCAACTAATAGATGCAACGGGTAAAATTGTTTATAAACAACAGGCTGTTATTGCCAGGGGAAATAACAATATAGTACTGGATGTTCATGCGATAGCTTCGGGGCAATATATTCTCACAAGCAGCGATCCTTCAATATATATAAATAAAAAAATAATTATATCAAGATAAAATCAGAGGACAGATTGTTGTATTAAAATGCCCCGTTATCTTTAACGGGGCATTTTAATACAATAAAAAAGAGTGCTTCTGTGCACTCTTCAAAATATTTATAAACTAAGTTCCTAAATAACTACGCAGCAATTTACATCTGGAGGCTGTTCTAAGTTTTGTTATTGCTTTATCTTTAATCTGTCTCACCCGCTCTCTTGTCAGGCAGAAACGTTCTCCGATATCTTCAAGGCTCAATGGATGATCTATGCCCAATCCAAAGAAATAGCGGATTACATCTTTTTGCCTTTCGGTAAGTGTACTTAAAGATCTTTCTATCTCTGTTTGCAAGGAAGCTTTAACGGCTAATTCATTATCTGTTCCCAAGGCATCCCGGTTTATTAAAACATCAATAAGCGTACTTTCTTCGCCATCTGCCAAGGGCTGATCCATGCTCACATGCCTAGCTGCTACGCCAAGTGTAGCTGCAACTTCTTCAGCATCTATATCCAGAAAAAAAGCTAATTCTTCAGCTGTAGGCTCTCTTTCAAATTCCTGCTCCAATTGAGAGTAGGCTTTACTTATCCTGTTTGTAAGCCCAACTTTGTTTAAAGGCAGGCGAACAATTCTTGACTGTTCTGCCAGGGCTTGCAAGATGCTTTGTCGTATCCACCATACGGCATAGGAAATAAATTTAAATCCACGGGTCTCATCAAAACGCTGTGCTGCTTTTATCAGGCCGAGATTGCCCTCATTAATCAAATCTGGAAGAGTAAGCCCCTGGTTTTGGTATTGCTTTGCAACAGATACTACAAAACGAAGATTGGCTTTTGTAAGTTTTTCCAACGCCATCTGATCTCCCTTTTTTATCAGGATAGCAAGCCTGACTTCTTCTTCGGGAGATATTAATTCTACCTTACCGATTTCCTGCAAATATTTTTCTAAACTCTGGCTTTCACGATTAGTGATAGATTTAGTTATTTTCAGCTGACGCATACTCATAGCAGGTACATTTTGTGAGGGGTTAAATAGAATTGTTACGGCTTATTGCATTGTTTAAAAATTCTTCATAAGTAACGTAATTTAATGCATTTATGATATGTTACAAAAAAAATATTTTAATTATCATAAATATAATTTTTGCGCTGAATATTATAAAAATTCTTCCCTTTGAACATCCCCTTTGAAAAATAAATTTTGCCACGTTAATTATTTTTTTATAATTGCACTGTTCAAATGATATTTTAAAAAGTTAGAATGAGTAAAAAAGTTTTATACACCCTGGAATACCCAGTTAGGTGCTCTCCGGGAATTTTATATGAATTTTTAAGTACCCCCGCAGGATTACAGGAATGGTTTGCTGACCAGGTTGATGAACATGAAGGTGTTTTTACTTTTGGTTGGAATGGTACAGAAGACAAGGCCGATTTATTAGAAAAAGAAGATGATAAATTTATCCGGTTTCACTGGACTCACTCATCAAAAGGCGAATATTTTGAATTTTTGATTGAAAAATCTGAAGTAACTAATCAAACAATTTTGATAGTAAAAGATTTTGCAGAAAAAAAAGATATTAAAGATCAGAGCCAACTTTGGGAATACCAGGTTAAGGATTTATTTCACCGGGTGGGGAGTTAATTTTTTAATAACATAAATATTTTATCGTAAGCATCTTCAAGCAATTGATGCATGTTATTCCATTGCTGCAGATCATATTTTAAAGCCACTTTTATAAAAGGTCTCTCTATTATTTCTGTTATTTTAATTGTGGTAATTTGTTTTGCCGCAAGATAATTATCTGGCTCAAAGTTATGCTGCCACTCAGTTTCATTAATACATATATAAAAATCCTGAGCTGCAAGATTTAATTTTTTTATTATAGACCCGGCATATAACTCTTTATATGTGCCAGCTATATGCAGGGTAACACTAAAGAAATTTCCCCACCAGAACATTGTTCTTAAAGCAAAAACATGTTCTTTAGAAAACACAGCAGGGAAATCCATTATCACATAAGGAAACTGTAAATAGTTTTCTCCTTTATAAATTTTTGGCACCGCCAAATTAATTTGCGGAGAGAGAAAAATACCTTGCTTAGCAAAACTACTTTTTATATAATCTACCCGTGCATGAAAGAGTTCATAAACATTTTTAATGATACGCTGTTTCGTTAAAATCCATGCTGTATCCTGCACAATAATAAGTTCCGCCGCAGAAAGTACTATTTTTGTTTCTTCAGACATATCGAAAAGTTAAGACATTATTCTTCAAAAAAATTGGGCCGGATATTATGATAAAAAAATTAGACAAGCTTATTGTTAAATCATTCATAGGGCCTTTTATTATTACTTTTTTTCTTTCAATATTTGTTTTAATGATGCAGATCATCTGGAAATATATTGATGACCTGGTAGGCAAAGGCCTGGATTTTATTACAATCGGCCAATTTATCTGGTATGCCAGTGCTTCTTTAATAACATTGGCCATGCCTATAGCCATACTGATTTCATCAATAATGACATTTGGCAACCTTGGCGAAAGTTTTGAACTGGTCGCCATCAAGTCGTCGGGCATTTCCTTGCTGCGCTTTATGCGGCCCCTTATGTTTATAGCTGTTTTGCTATGTGGTATCACTTTCTTATTTGCTAATTATGTAATTCCTTATGCTAATCTTAAATTTGTAACCCTTTATTATGATATCAATTATAAGAAACCCGCATTTGATTTAAAGGAAGGTGTTTTTTACACTCAAATACCCGGCTATGCTATTAAAGCCGGAAAGAAAGATGCAGATGGAAAGACAATTCATAATGTAATTATTTATGATCAAACCAATAACCTGCAGGATAATTCTATTGTAGCCGAAAAAGGCATAATGAGTATTTCTAAAGATAAAAATTTCCTCGAATTTAACCTTGAAAACGGTTACAGATACCAGGAATCTGGAAACGCCGGCGACACCAGTACGGAATATATCAGGCTTGGGTTTAAAGAATTTAAAAAATTGTTTGACCTTAGTATATTACAAAAACAAAATACCAACGATAGTGTTTTTAAAAATAATTTTAAAATGCTTAGTGCAAGGCAACTCAACAAAAATATTGACTCACTTACAAAATTAGATGATAGCCTGTCAGGCAATCAATATATTGCAGTAACATCAAACCTGCATTACACAAATGTAAAAGACAGCATTTGGCAACATACAAATGCTTCGGCTACAAAAAAATTAATTCCTGATTCGGCTAAATCAGCGGTATATGAAAAAGCATTGACAATAGCGGGCAATATTAAAAATACACTTGCATTTGGCGCTACAGAAATTAATAATAAACAGAACGATATCCGGTTTAATAAAATAGAATGGCATAGAAAATTTTCATTTTCGCTGGCGTGCCTTGTTTTATTTTTTATAGGTGCACCATTGGGTTCCATTATCCGCAAAGGCGGGCTGGGTATGCCGTTAGTAGTAGCTATTATTTTCTTTTTATTTTTTCACCTGCTTAATATGTTTGGGGAAAAATTTGTGAAAGAAAGCATTTTATCACCGGTAATGGGCATGTGGTTATCTATTATTGTACTTACACCGGTAGGTATTTTTCTTACTTATAAAGCCATGCATGATTCACAGCTTTTCAGTAAAGAATTTTACTACCGAACCTTTAAAAAAGTAATAACGTTTTTTGGTAAAACTAAAACAACATCTATAAATAATATTTAAACTCACATTCATGAAAAATTTATCAAATATCAACCGGAGAAATTTTTTATTTAATACTGCTAAAGGGTCTATCGGGTTATCTCTTGGCCTGGCAGGTTTTTCGCAATTTGCATTTGCAAAAACTCCTGAAAAAAAAATGTTTTCCACTTCATTTGCAACAGGTTTTGATCAGCAGCCTCTCCCTTATAAGTATGATGCATTGGAAAATGTTATTGATGCAATGACAATGGAAATACATTATACTAAACATGCTGCTGCGTACAGTAAAAATTTAAAAGAAGCTGTAGTTGCCGAAAATGTACCTGTAAATACTTCGCTTGAAACTATTTTAAGTTCCATTGCCAAATACAGCGCAAAAATGAGAAACAATGCAGGTGGCCATTATAACCATGAAATGTTTTGGCAGTTGATGCGTCCAAAAACCACTGATAACAGGCCTTCCGGAAAATTATTCGAAGCTATAGAAAAAGAATTTACCTCTTTTGATAATTTTAAAACCCAATTTAATGATGCTGCAAAAAGCAGGTTTGGTAGTGGCTGGGCGTGGCTTTATATTGATGCTACAAAAAAATTGAAGATCGGAAGCACACCCAACCAGGATAACCCATTGATGGACGTAAGTGAAATTAAAGGTTTTCCGCTATTAGGTCTTGATATATGGGAACATGCCTACTACCTTAAATATCAAAACAAAAGAGCCGACTATGCAGAGAACTGGTGGAACGTAGTAAATTGGGATTATGTGCAAAAACGTTTTGCCGCAATCTGATAAATTATGATAAGAAAATTTAGCTGGATATTTTTGATTGCAGGTACATTGATTATGATATGTGTTATGTCATTTTCAGGGAAGCCCTTAAAAAATGCTGCTACCCCGTATGGCATTATAAACCTGGAACTGGCTAATAGCGCAATAAAGGTTCAGAATATTTTAAATGCATGGGACAATGATATCAGCAAAAACACAGATGTTATTGCGGCAGCTAAAAAAAATACCTGGTTAGATTTTATCTTCATTATTTTTTATACTTCACTTTTTTATTTCTTATGCAAAAAGCTTGTTTCTTTTTTTTTAAAAAATTCTGGGTGGAAACACGCTGGAAATATTGTTAGCACCGGAGCGATTATAGCCGGATTACTGGATGTTGGTGAAAATACCGGGATGCTCAAAAGCTTAAATGGAAATGTATCAGATAATATTGCTTTGTTTACTGCCTGTTGTGCTGCTATAAAATGGATGCTGGTATTTATTACCATTATTTTTTTAATAGCAGGATTTACATACAGAATATTTATCCTTAAAACAAAGCCTGGTTATAGAGATGAGCAAAATTGACTCAGCCTTTGCATAGTAACATTCAAATATGAAGAGAATGAACCATACAAAGGCTGATGAATTGACAAGCAATCGTGATACAAATTTAAAGGCTTTAAAATCTTATATCCAAATAGTTTTGGATAAATTTTTATGCGAAAATGTTAATTGATTTATACTGGAGGCTGATGGTGAAAAACTGCTATATTCGTTGCCTATTGCTACGCTGTACAAGAGAGTGACACAACAATGATGATATTGAACAAATGTTTGTAAACAAAAAATAAAATTTCTATTTTATGCAAGTTTGGAAAGATTACCAGGAGCAAAACAAAGAACGTTTTTTAAGTGAGCTGCTCGATTTACTACGCATACCAAGCGTAAGCGCTAAAAGCGAGTATAAGGAAGATATGATTAAATGCGCAGAAGCTGTAAAAGAACGCTTATTGCTTGCCGGTGCAGATACAGTAGAGCTTTATCCAACAGAAGGCCACCCTATTGTATACGGCGAAAAAATAATTGATCCTTCTAAACCAACAGTGTTGGTATATGGGCATTATGATGTGCAACCGGCAGAGCCATTGGAGTTGTGGAAGAGCGGCCCTTTTGACCCTACAATTATTGATGGAAAAATATTTGCCAGAGGAAGTTGCGATGATAAGGGGCAGATGTACATGCATGTAAAAGCCCTGGAAATTTTAGTACAAACAAATACGCTGGCCAATAATATTAAATTTTGTATTGAAGGTGAAGAAGAAGTAGGCTCTCCTAACCTGGGCAAATTTGTGGCATCACATAAAGATCTATTAAAGGCAGATTGTGTATTAATCAGCGATAGCGCTATGATAAGCCTGGATACACCAAGTATAGATATCGGCGTAAGAGGATTAAGTTATATTGAAATAGAAGTAACAGGGCCAAATCGTGATCTGCATAGCGGCGTCTATGGTGGGGCGGTAGCAAACCCAATTACCATTCTTGCAAAAATGATTGCTTCTTTACATGATGAAAATAATCATATTACCATTCCGGGTTTTTATGATGATGTCGTAATATCCAGTGCAGAAGAAAGAGAGTTGATGGCAAAAGCTCCTTTTAATGAAGATGAATATAAAAATGATTTAGGCGTGCAGGAATTATGGGGTGAAAAGGGATTTACAACCAACGAAAGAACGGGCATAAGACCTACGTTGGAGTTGAATGGCATTTGGGGAGGTTACATAGGAGAGGGGGCTAAAACCGTGTTGCCATCAAAAGCATTTGCTAAAATTTCTGCCAGGCTGGTGCCCAACCAAACCACCGATAAAATGACGGAGCTGTTAATAAATCATTTAAATAAAATTGCACCTGCTTGTGTTACTATAAAAGCGTCTTTGCACCACGGCGGCGAACCTTATATGACGCCAATTGACAGTATTGCCTATAAAGCTGCTGCCAAAGCCATGGAAACAACCTTTGGTAAGGCGCCAATACCAGTAAGAGGTGGAGGCAGTATTCCTATCTGTGCATTATTTGAAAAAGAACTGGGGATAAAAATAGTATTTATGGGATTTGGCCTGGATAGTGATAATCTCCACAGTCCAAATGAAAAATTTAATCTTGATAATTTCAATAAAGGGATTGAAACTATCCCCTACTTTCATCAGTTTTTTACAGAAATGAGTTAATCTAAAATATAACTTTTAAAAGCCCGGTACAATAACCGGGTTTTTTAGTTTAAACAAAGCATACTTTTAAAATCATTTTCAGATGTAGGTAAATATCTTTATTTTTGCCGCCCGTTTGTCACCGGTATCCCGGTGATGGGGAATATAATTATTATGTCGGGGTAGCTCAGCTGGTTAGAGCATCGGATTCATAACCCGAAGGTCGGCAGTTCAAGTCTGCTCCCCGATACGTAAAGGTTGTCTATATTTAGGCAACCTTTTTTTTATGCTGTATACAGTTTATATTTTATTCTCAGAGGCTCATCAAAAATATTATAAAGGATATTCTTCTGATATTGAAAAAAGAATGCAATCACATAATTTATTGGGCAAAGATTGGACAGCAAAATACAGGCCGTGGAAAATTAATATTTACAAAAAAAATTGACACCAAAGCTGAAGCTATGAAATGCGAAAAATGGTTAAAGACAGGGGTAGGAAGAGATTTTATTAAAACATTGCCTCATTAGAGCATCGGATTCTTATCCGCCGCGGCGGACGGCAGTTCAAGTCTGCTCCCCGATACCCAGGGTTGCCTATTTTTACGTAACCCTTTTTTTATAGCCATCCTTTTAATTTCATTACACCGTTCTTCAATTCAAAAAATATTTTGCAAGCTTAATTTCGTATAAAGATTTTGAGCTTTTAATTTTATAAAATTGTGATACTTTTTTACTTAGGATTCTGTTATGACTCCGTAAAGATAATTACCTTGCCCTCACATTCATAAAATGAAAGCATATCAAAAATTACGACATGAAAAAAATAATATTATTGGCTATTATTCTCATCCAGGCGGCATGTGCCATAGCTCAGACTGAACCCAAAGGAATAAACGTAGATGACAAAGCACCGATGTTTATTGGTATGGATCAAAGTGGAAAATCTTTTGACCTTAAAAATGAATTGAAGAAAGGGCCAGTGGTACTGGTTTTTTATCGTGGGCAATGGTGCCCTTATTGCAACCGGCAATTAAAAGAATTGGAAGATTCGCTTTCATTAATTACGGGCAAAGGTGCTACGTTGGTAGCCATTACTCCGGAAAAATCAGAGAACATCAGTAAGACAATTGAAAAAACAAAAGCTACTTACCCAATACTTTTTGATGATGGTTTAAAGATCATGAAAAGCTATGATGTAGCTTTTGCAGTAGATGAAAAGACAATTGAAAAATATAAAGGTTATGGTATTGATTTTACCAATGCTAATGGCGCTGCAAACGGAGCCAATCTGCCTGTACCTGCGGTATATGTGATTAATAAAGATGGTACTATAGTTTATCGCCACTTTGATAAAAATTATACCAAAAGAGCTTCTGTAGCCGAGATATTAGAGCAT
>JBDUCK010000171.1:0-7332 GCA_040003485.1 Ferruginibacter sp.
TTTACGGCATCTAATTTTTCCCAGGTAAATAATTCTACTTTCACCTTGATAGATTTGCCATAAGGGTTGGTAAATACCTTTTCTACAATTTCGTTCTTACGGCCCATGTGGCCATAGGCGGCGGTTTCGCTGTAGATAGGGTTGCGTAGTTTAAGGCGTTGCTCTACAAAGTAAGGGCGCATATCAAAGCAGGGCATTTTCATCACCTTATCTGCAATCTGCCCATCTGTAAGATCTACTTTTGCTGTACCATACGTAACTACGTTTATACTTGTAGGTTGTGCCACACCAATAGCATAACTAACCTGCACCAATACCTCATCACATAAACCTGCAGCTACCAAATTTTTAGCAATATGCCTGGTAGCATACGCAGCACTTCTATCTACTTTACTTGGATCTTTACCGCTGAATGCACCACCACCATGTGCACCCTTGCCGCCATAAGTATCTACAATAATTTTACGCCCTGTTAATCCTGTATCGCCATGTGGTCCGCCAATTACAAACTTACCGGTAGGGTTTATATGATACTTTATTTTATTGTTGAAAAGGTGATTGTATTTTGGATACTTAGCCTTCACTCTTGGTATTACAATATTGATGATATCTTTTTTAATTTTAGCCAGCATTATATCATCTTTTCCAAAATCATCATGCTGGGTAGAAACAACTATGGCATCTATTCTTACGGGATGATTGTTATCATCATACTCAAGTGTTACCTGGCTTTTTGCATCCGGACGTAAATATTTTATCTGCTTATTTTCCCTTCTTACGGCTGCCAGTTCTATTAAAATATAATGAGCCAGGTCCAATGCCAACGGCATGTAATTTTCGGTTTCATTCGTTGCATATCCAAACATCATCCCCTGGTCGCCTGCACCCTGCTCTTCTTTCTTTTTACGGTCTACACCCTGGTTTATATCGCCACTCTGCTCGTGAATAGCAGATAATATTCCACACGAATTAGCTTCAAACATGTATTCACTTTTGGTATACCCTATCTTACGGATCACTCCCCTGGCAATTTCCTGTACATCTAAATAGGCTTTGCTTTTTACTTCACCCGCCAGTACCACCTGCCCGGTAGTAACAAGTGTTTCACAGGCCACTTTACTTTCGGGATCAAATGCTAAAAAATTATCAATAAGTGCATCACTGATCTGGTCTGCAACTTTATCAGGGTGTCCTTCACTCACCGATTCTGAAGTAAATAAATAAGGCATATCATTTTTTTTAAGAGTGCAAATATAAGGCTGTATCGTTTAAACTACAAAGCCCTTTAAAAATATCAAAGGACTTTGCAAAAGTTATTAGTAAACTACTGAACGTCGGAATAAATAATTGTTAACCGCATTTGATAACCAGGATTACTGCCACTACCGATTCTTACTCTTCCAAAAGCTATCGGGTTACCATAAGGTATAGTGGCCTTACTGTACTGGGGATAAATAATATTATATGGTGCCCATAAACGCATTTGATAGTTCTTTGTTTGTTTAGTTACCAATTGCTGAACATACCGGGTGATATTAATATCGTATGACTTGATTTGTCCGGCTGGTCCGGTTTTATTTTTAGGGGTTGCTCCAAAATAATTATAATCTACCGTTGAAGGGAAATATGGAAAGCCATTTTTAAAATCGGGATCATAAAATGCAGATGGATTCAGATCTAAATATATGGGCTTCCAGTTAGGCACCGTGGTAGTATCTTTTAAATCAAGATAAAGATATGGAGGTGCTGTAAAATCAACATCAGAAGGATCCGGTACCTGGTCTATACTTATCTGTGCCCGGTGAATGATCCGGTTACGGGTAAATGCGGAATCAGGTATTGAAATATTTACAAAAGTGCCCGGTGAGGTTTGCAGGTAATGTTCCGTCGATGAAGGCATACCGGAAGGCGAGGGTGTGCGGTCACGTATAATATTATTTGCCGTACCAGATGGCGCAATATTAAAGCTGTTACCTGGTGACACCGTTAAGGAATTATATACAGTATCTACCTTCCCTGTTCCTGTATTCTTTTTCCTGAAATGTACTTCAAGCCTGGTAGCAGGATCGCTCAGGCTTATATACATCAGCGAATTACTGGTAGCTCCAACTGCTTTTACTGCAAAGCCATTAAACGAACGCCTGAAAAGGGAATCATTTTTAAAGGCATTTGTGGTATCTCTGCTGAATAATTTACTCTTGAAATCATCTGATAATTTTATCCTGATCTGGTTGGTGGAGGAATCTTTACCATGTGCAAATACAATCTTATCATCTATATCTTTTGGCGCAATAGTAATTGCCCCGATCATATCACTTAAACTGGCAGGTGGAGGTGCATAATTTACGTTTCTTGGTTTATTAACCGAATCCCTGAAATCAGCATCGTCCACAATTTCTCTCACTTCCAATTTTTGCGGGGAAATGCTGTCTCCCCAGGATCCTTTATAGCTCAGGCACAGTATTACAGAATCTGCCCCAATAAGCGTATCGCCGGCATTGCCAAAAAAGTATGGGTAAAAACCCGGCTTTACCTGGAAAAACATATTGGCTTCTGTTTTGCCAAAAATAGGATCGAGATTGATTCTCCCCAGCGCATGATTTTCTGTTGGCAACACTTCGGTGGTATCAGCAAAATATCCCTGGCTGGAGGTTATTGGAATAGTTTCTAAAAAGGTGTGAATATTATCTACTACAGGAAGTAAATCGCTGCCCAGCGTGGTTGTATCTAATTTGGTGCAGCCCCAGTTAATGATAAAAACGAAAAAAGTTCCTACAAGAGCAATGGGTAAATGTCGTCTATACACAAGTGAAAAATTTGTAATAAAATGGGTTGCTATTATCTATTTGGAAAGGTCGGAATATAATTGTAAATAGTCTGTTAAATCACTTTCTTCATTGTACTTCATCACCTTCTTTCCTTTCACTTTAGAAAATTCATCTAACAGTTTTTTATCTACTTTTTCTGCCCCAAATGTTATCGCATCAGCATAGGTAGCACCGGCCCTGAACATGGCAACATTATTAATATCTTTTAAAACTTCCAGGTCTTTTTTTGTAACAAAATCATTGATGGTGACAAGCTTTAAAAAGTCTGCTTCCAGTTTTTCTTTAAAAGAATTCTGGCCTATGGTAAAAACTACTTTGCTATGGCTGAAGACGGGTTCTTTCTTGTAAGCTGTCTTAATAAACATCGGGATCAGCCCTGTCATCCAGCCACTGCAATGAATGATATCCGGCGGCCAGCCGAATTTTTTTACAGTTTCCAGGGCGCCTTTGCAAAACAACACAGTTCTCAGTCCATTATCATCAAACCATTTTTCGTTTTCATCAGAAAAAATAGATTTGCGTTTAAAATAATCTTCGTTATCTAAAAAATAAACCTGCAACCTGGCATTGGGTAAAGACGCAACTTTTATAACCAAGGGATAATCGTCATTGTCTATGGAAACATTTATGCCTGAGAGCCTGACTACTTCGTGTAAGCGATGCCTTCTTTCATTTATCACGCCGAAACGGGGCATGATACAACGCACCTCCATATCATTGTCGTTGGATAAAACAGCCAGCTTATTTACAATTTCTGCAAACTCTGTAAGTTCTAAATAGGGCGACATTTCATTAGCAATAAATAAAATTCTTTTCTTTGTTGACATTTTTACTATGTTAGATGCTGAAATCTTATTTTTTTAAAATGGTTGGCAAAAGTACTGATTTATTATGTAAATAGGGCATTCATAAGCAATTTGAAGCCACATCTTTTTTAAATGATACTTATAAAAACGATACAGCAGGCCTCAGTTTTATCAAGGGACTATAAAAGAAAAGGAGTTTCTGTTGGTTTTGTTCCAACCATGGGAGCATTACATGCCGGCCACATTTCATTGATAAAAAATTGTAAGCTGACACAGGCCGTATGCGTGTGCAGCATTTTTGTAAATCCTGCCCAGTTTGATAATCCAACCGATTTTGAAAAATATCCTACCAGTATAGAAAAAGATATTGATATGTTGGAAGAAGCCGGGTGCGATGTATTGTTTCTTCCATCAGTGCAGGAAATTTATCCGCCTGGTAATACACCAATACATTATGAGCTTGGATATTTAGAAACCATTTTAGAGGGTAAGTACAGGCCCGGCCATTTCCAGGGGGTTTGCCAGGTAGTAGATAAATTGCTTTCTATAATAATGCCAGGCGAATTATTCCTTGGGCAAAAAGATTACCAGCAATACATGGTAATAAAAAAACTGATCAGTTTAAAAAATTATCACGTAAAGCTGGAGTTGATACCTACAGTAAGAGAAAAAAATGGGCTGGCAATGAGCAGCCGCAACCTGAGGCTTACTGGTGATGAAAAAGAAAAAGCCTTGCTCATCAGCCAGGCCTTGTTCTACATTAAAAAAGAGTTGAAGCCGGGAAATATAGAAGGGCTTAAAGAAAAAATGAAAAGCTTTTTAGAAGAAAACGGTTATAAAGTAGACTATGTAGAAATTGCTAATGCAGGTAACCTGGATGCTTTAAAAACCTGGGATGGCAAAACAGCTGCTGTGGCTTTGATTGCAGCTTACTTAAACGAAGTTAGATTAATAGATAATTTAATCCTTTCCATTTAAGTATCGGCAATGCTATTGATCAAAAATAAAATTACATTCCTCCATTGCTAAATCATGCAGTAAATTTCCTTTTCCTGATATTCCATGTAATCATTTCCGTAAGATTAATTCGTATTTTAAAATAGGAATGATTTGTAACTTGTGAGCAGTTATGCGTAAACGTATATTTTCAATTTTACAATATTTAATCTTTTTGGGTGGGGGGCTTTTCCTGGTGTGGTGGCAACTTAAATCCATGACAGAAGCCGAAAGGGCCGAGTTTTCCAATGCCTTCACTCATGCAAATTACTGGCTTATTTTGCCCGTGATTGTGATGTGTGTGCTCAGTCATATCAGCCGTTCTATGCGTTGGAAACTGTTGATGGAACCGCTCGGTTACAAGCCCGCTTTAAAAAATGTTTTTGCTGTTACCATGATTGGTTACCTGGCCAATACTGCTGTACCCCGGCTGGGCGAAATTTTAAAATGTACTTTTTTAGCCCGCTATGAAAATTTAAAAGTTGATAAACTTGTAGGTACAATACTGGTGGAAAGAACATTTGATTTTGTCTGCTATCTCATTTTTATCGGCTTCACTATTTTGATACAGATAAATTTAGTGGGTGCCTATTTTAAAAAAGAATTTGCTAAAATTGCGGAAAGCAGCGGCGTACCCATCTGGGCAAAACTGGCCATCATTATTATTTTAATATTGCTCCTTATCTACAGCATAAAATTCCTGTTGAAAAAATATCCACACAACAACTTCATCATTAAAATAAATAATTTTTTCCGGGGCATCGGCGCTGGCTTTTCCAGCCTTAGAACGCTTAAGCACCGCAGGCTTTTTATTTTACACACCTTCTTTATCTGGACGATGTACCTGCTCCAGATTTACGTTGGTTTTTCTGCTATGGAAGGCACTGCTCACCTTTCTTTAAAAGCGGCTTGTTCTGTCTTAACCCTGGCTACACTGGCTATGATTGCTACCCCGGGCGGCATTGGCTCTTTCCCGTTCTTTGTTATGCAGACCCTGGCTATCTATTCTATCTCCCACCCTATGGGCAAAGCTTTTGGCTGGTTAATGTGGGGTGTAAGCACAGGCATTATTATCATCCTCGGGCTGGTATCGTTGCTGCTTTTACCATACCTCAATAAAAATAAAAATGAAATCAATACAGGCAATACCAACGAAAATATTCTCACAAACTGAGCTGCTGATGCAGGTAAAAAGATGGAAACTGCAAAATAAAAAAATTGTATTTACCAACGGTGTATTCGATATTTTGCATGAAGGGCATGTTGCCTCTTTATCCGAAGCAGCATCCTGTGGTGATATCCTTATTGTAGGCTTAAACGCAGACAGCTCTGTAAAAAAATTAAAAGGAAATACCCGCCCGGTAAACGGAGAAAACGCCAGGTCATTATTACTGGCAGCATTATTAATGACAGATGCAGTTATTATTTTTGCAGAAGACACGCCACAACAACTTATTGCTGCCCTGTTGCCCGATGTATTAGTAAAAGGCGGGGATTATACCATTGAACAGATTGCCGGTGCCCGGGAAGTAATTGCCGCAGGTGGCGAAGTAAAAATTGCAAAAATGCTTGAAGGAA
Source organism: Ferruginibacter sp. (assembly GCA_040003485.1). GTDB lineage: Bacteria > Bacteroidota > Bacteroidia > Chitinophagales > Chitinophagaceae > Ferruginibacter. Next base: position 6,209 of record JBDUCK010000171.1, read on the forward strand.
TTTCTACCACAGCTATTATTGAAAAAATGAAAATTTCCGGATGATCAACTGTTTTGAAAAAAAATTAATATTGAAATTAAATTTTCGCCCTTAATTTTCATTTTCATATCAACAAAAACAATTGCTTAAAAGAACCATCATACGGGATATCAGTTGGCTGTCATTTAATAACCGGGTTTTGCAGGAAGCCGAAGACGAAACTGTTCCGCTTAAAGAACGCATCCGCTTTTTAGGAATATTTTCCAACAACCTCGATGAATTTTTCAGGGTAAGGGTTGCTGCTCTTAAAAAAATGATAGAGTTGGGGACCAAAGCAAAAATGCATTTAGAAGAAGATCCTGACCGTATCCTGGAAGAAATACAGGAAAAAGTAATTTTCCAGCAGGCTGCATTTGAAAGAATATGGAACGACATTCTGCGTGAATTAAAAAAGCAGGACATCTACATCATAAACGAAAAAAAATTAAATGGCCCCCAGCAAAAATTTGTGTTGGATTATTTTAATGAAGAAGTAAGAAGTTATATTGTACCACTGATGATCGAAAGCCTGCAGGGCTTCCCGGTATTGAATGATAAGTCTATTTATCTCGCCTGCAAATTATCAAAAAAAGATAAAAGCATTCCGCAGCGCTTTGCCCTTGTTTCTGTGCCGGTAAGGCATCTGCCCCGTTTTTTAATTTTGCCCTCTAAAAATGAGGAACAATATATCATTCTGCTGGAAGATGTCATCAGGTTTTGCCTGCCTAATATTTTTTCTTTTTTTGGCTACGATACTTTTTCATCGCATGTAATAAAAGTAACCCGGGATGCAGAAATAGATATTGACAATGATGTATCTACTTCTTTAATTCAAAAAATTGAAAAAGGCCTGAAGAACCGTAAAAAAGGCAAACCTGTCCGTTTTGTTTTTGATAAAGATATAGACGTATCCCTGCTAACGTACCTGGTTAAACGCCTCGGCCTCACCCATAAAGAAAATATTATACCCGGCAGCCGGGTGCATAATTATAAAGATTTTATCAATTTTCCTGATGCTGTTTTTACCCAAAAAAATTTACGGAAAAAACCCTTTACCCATCCATTGTTACGGCAGGTGAACAGCGTTACAGAAATTGTTCTGCTAA
>JBDUCK010000172.1:0-7265 GCA_040003485.1 Ferruginibacter sp.
TATAAATGTAGGAAAGGTAAAGCCGAAGCCGCCACTGCCACTTACCCTGCTGCTAATTACTTCTATTTTAAACTTGTCGGGCTGTTGAATATTAACTTTAGAAACAGATTCAGACAAATAAATAATCCCTTTACCTGTTGAGTCAAGGCCCATATCTTTCCGGTCTGCTTCAGGAATTTTCTTACCAAATATTTTCTTTGGCAGATTCCGCAGCTTTATCAGATCTTTTCCATACAGATCGCAGTTAAAACTGTTTACCTGCCTTTGATAGTAGTTTCGTTTTTTTATTGCATTGCGGATGACCTGGTAAGCGGGGTCTTCACCACCGGTTTTGATGATCACTTCTTTCATCGTAAGCTTTTGCTCAGGCAAGATAAACGTGACTTCAATATCAGTATTAATAGTCACCTTTTTTTCTACGGCTGTATAGCCGATTCGCTGGCAAATAACAGTGTATGATCCCGGAGATAGGGAAAAAGAAAACCTGGCTTTATCATTTGCACTGGCCCCAATGGAGCTACCCTTTACCGTTATTGAAGAGAAGGGAAGCAAGTCTCCCTTATTGCTGAAAACTGTACCATAAATTTTTTGAGCAGAAAGATATTGGCTTAGAAGTAAATAGCAGGCTGATAAAAATATTCTCATAAACGGGTTTTCGTAGCAGCGAAATTATGAGCATATCTGTTACAAAAAAACTAAAGTACTAATATGTAAACCTGAAGGCTTACTTTTTATTACACAAATAATAAAACGATCCAATAGATAACAGATTACAAGAATTAAAAACAGGAGCTGACAGAAGACATGGGGCCGCTACCAACTTATAAAAATGCTACTATGAATGCTGCTATGAAGAATAAAGCAGAGAGAAAACGAAAAGTTGAGCTCCCTATTTCTGGTTAATTAATCGCAACTTTTCGTTCACGGATAAACGAAGCTGTAATGGCGCCAAAACCTGCAACCAACCCACCGATTAAGCCTGTAACGATCATGAGCATATAAGGGCTGTCAGCTTTTATAATCAATAAAGAAATTTTATGTGCAAGTATATGATTGTTGTTGGTGCTCATCCAAAAACTCAGCGCAAACCACAAAATAAAAACGGCTGAAAACCCACACAGAAATGCCTTTCCGGCACTTTGAGGAATAAGCGCTACCACCATAAATGCAACCACCGCCACCATCCACCACGGCAAATAAAGACATGCTGCAAAACTTAACAGTGCAATCAGGATAAGAGAGATTATAAATTTCATTTTTAAAAAAGTTTAAAAGGTTTAAAAGGTTTAAAAGTTGAAGAGGTTTAAAACGTTTAGAAGGTTTAGATGATTCACTATTCACCATCCCTATTCCCTATTCACCACTCCGCTCCCTAATTACTAAAATTCATTTTCCATTTTACCTTTGCGTCATTTTGCTCTTCTTTCGTCATCATCCACAAAGAATAATATTTACCCGCCACCCAATCATCAATAAAGTTGTCATAATATTTACTCCCTGGGTTGCCGCTCTGTCCGCCGGGGTACACACCGTATGCTTCAGTTTTTGTAGTAAGACTTACCACCATACGCCAGCTTGGGCCATGCGTAGGCTGGGTTGCATTTATGGCGTTTTCTCCGCCACCGGCGGGCAGGTTTAACCGGCTGAAAGGTTCCAGTTTTGCAAGATGATTTACGCCTGTTGCCTTATATTTTTCCCAATCCAATTTACCTTCGGCTTCTATCTTTTTCAATTTTACAACAGCATTTTTAAATGCAGCGGTTACCTCATCTGCTAATGTTTCTCTTTGCGGCGTATTGATATCATCTAAAAATTTGTAGGAAGAATCTCTGAGGATGGCTTCTACAATTGAAGTTTTAAAAGGATGCATAATTACTTTTGGCGCCTTTGCATATTCATCATTAAAAACCGTATCAGTAAAACTTTTCCATAAAATATTAAATACCGTTGGCCCTTTCAAACCTGCGTCATCCCTGGAGTTCCAGCTTTTTAAAATATCAAAATATTTTATTTCATCTGCATTCAATGCAGCAAGATTCATGTTTTTTACAAAGATGGGCTGAGCCGTTGCAGCAAACAGGTCATAGTTATCTGTTTGCAAAGCCATCATGTCCTGCGGGGTAATGTAACTCATGGCGGCAAGCCTTTTATTTATTTCAGCGCCACGATATTCCGGGTAAGCCCTGCCAATATAATATGGATACGTTTCGTCAACCGGTTTTTGATTGGCACTGCTGATAAAGCCACGTTCAGGATTATATTGAAAAGGCACTTCGTCCTGCGGTATCATTCCCTGCCACAAGAAACTGCTGTCCGTTCCAGGCATTATAAAATCCCCCTGCCCTTTCCATTTTGCGGGCCAATCGCCCTGGGTGCGTATCGCAATGTCACCATTCTTACAGGCAAAGGCACAGTTCTGTCCTGGTGTGTGTAAGTTTACCACGGCGGCAGAATAATCTGCATAATTTTTGGCCTTATCCAATAAACTAAAAATCTTTAGTTCATTGCTGGGATCATGTGCTGTCCAATGCACGGCATAATATTTATTATTGGTGCTTCTGCCGCCACTAAAATTTTTATCAAACATCACCGGGCACAGATATTTTCCTAGCTGCACATACGCAACCGAATCAACAAAAGCCGGCATATCTTTTATCTTAATAGTATCTATCCTGAATGTTGTGGGGTGATAAACGCCATTAAACAAATATTCTTTACGGGTATCATCTTTAAATGTTATTTCATAATAATCTCTTACATCCCTGCCGCCATTGGTAAAACCAAAAGCACAATTATCGTTAAACCCAATGATAACGCTGGGTGCACCGGGAAAGCTGGCGCCATAAGCATTAAAAGTTGGGGTAGACAACTGCATCTCAAACCAGAGCGATGGAAGATTTAAGCCCAGGTGCGGATCGTTACATAAAATGGGTGCGCCGCTTTTTGTTTTAATACCACTCACCGCCCAATTGTTGCTGCCATTATCTCTGTCCGGTTTATGTTCCTCAGTAAAAGCTACATCTTTTGTATTCAAATAAAGTGAATCTACATTTGCTGGTGCAACCGGGAATACTTTTTGTTGTTCAAACACTGTACCCCTTGGAATAATCGGATCCAAAGAATCCTGTATCGCCGGAAATAATTTTGCAAAATCATCAGCAGAAAAAAAACTTTTTGCATTGGTCATTTCAAAATCATCTTCATGTGCCGCCAGGTCGTAACTCATGTATTTTAAAAACAGCGAAGTTTTTAAATTGGTCCATAGCTCTGGCTTGTAGCCAATTAATTTATATTCTATTGGTAAGGTACTTTCGGTTAATGTATTGATATAGGCATTTACCCCCGCCGTGTACGCATCACATTCTGCTTTCATCGCCGGGTCTTTACCTACTTCCTTCTCCGCAATTTCTGCAGCATATACCATTCCCAGTCTCCTGAATTCCCGGTCATGCTCCAGCCCTTTGTCACCAATTATTTCACTCACCCTTCCGCCGGCAGCAAAGGTCTGCAGTTCCATTTGCCATAGCCGGAACTTTGCATGAACAAAGCCCTGCACAAAATATACATCGTTTTCCTGCTCCGCAAAAATGTGCGGTACAAGTCGTTCATCAAAGTAAACGGTGGCCTTGCCCTTTAGTTGAGGAAATTTTAATTCGCCGGAGAAATCCTGGTCATCAGGTTCCGCATTTTGCCAAAGCCCCTGCTGCGGCGCCAGCAATTTTCCTAACGGTGCAGGCAATAGCATTTTTGTATTAAAAAGTAAAATAAGGCCGGCAGTAATCAGCGCCGACAGTAAAAACGGAACAATTCTCATATGCAATTTTTAGTACTGTAATTTACTTTATTTCTATACTGCTGCGTATTTATTTTTTTGTAGCGGGCATTTGTTTTTCAATTTAACTTCATGGGCGTCGCACTCTTGTACATTTTATCATGCGTCAGCAATTGTGTCTTTGCACAAGGAAATTTTATGATTGGCAGAAGCGACAGCTTTTTAAAAGATTCACAGAGGTTACAACTTTTTAAAAAGACTCATAGAGTTTACACCTTTTTAAAAGGTGTAAACTCTGCCAGCATAAACCTAAAAATAAATTAATGCGCTCCCCCTGTAAATGCTGCTATGTCCATAGGACTCCTTTGGAGAAAATATTTTGCTGACCCTCTAGCCCCGGGTGCAGCGGCACCGTAGCCTGCGGAGGTATAGCGGAAAGCGGGACCACTGCTGATTAAAAAACAACAGCCGGGCTTCTTATTATTTTATCTGCTTTAGAATTTTTAATTTTGCTGTATGCACGAAACACTGAGCGAACACACCCGCAATATTTTAGGCCTTCAATTACCAACAGACCCACGCTGGGTAAACCTGGCAGAAATACAGTTGGCAGAAATACTGACCGATCATGCCTGGTGCGAACAGAAAGCAGCGCTCACCTGCATCTCACTCATTCAAAAAAATTTTGACAAAGCATTATTGGTGGAAGAGCTTAGTCCCATCGTTACCGAAGAGTGGGGCCATTTTAGAATGGTGATTGCAGAATTAAACAAGCGGGAATTAAAATTGGGCATGCCACGCAAAGATATTTATGTAAACAAGCTGATCGCTTTTCAAAAAAAAGACGGCAGCCCTGATCAAAGGTTTTTAGACAACATGCTCATCATGGCATTAATTGAAGCCAGGAGCTGCGAACGTTTTAAAAGATTGAGTGAAGGCATGGAAGATGAATACATGCGTAATTTTTACAGGAAATTTATGGAAAGCGAAGCTGGCCATTATACACTCTTTATAACACTTGCAGAACATTATATTGATAAGAAAACTGTGCGCCAGCGCTGGGCCGCCTGGTTGCGATATGAAGCTGCATTAATGCAGAGTGAAGAAGTGAGAGGCGACAGGATACATTAAAGCCCCTCCACCCCTAAAACGGAACCTGGTTGTAATATTTAGAATTACTTTTTATTCTTCGAAGAACTCCATTTCGTTATCAAAATTTAGGTGTGGATATTGCTGATGAAGCCTTTTTACTTTCTCCAGGTTTATTTGTAAAAATCTTTTATGCGCTTCTGATTGAGCATTAAATGCCTTGTGATTTTTAGCAGCATTTATTTCATTAATTATTTTCATCAGTTGCTGCGTTTCTTCATCAACACATGCAACAACAAATTTTTCCCACACATAATTTGTAGCAGCATAATTTGGATGTACCATATCTTCTGCATAAAACCGGTAATCTCTTAAATCGTCAATCACTAACTCGTACGCAGGAAAATAAAACACATTTTCATTTGCCGCAACTGCTTCATGCACCGCATTTATTAATGCCGCTTTGCTCCGATTATTTTCTACAAAGCCTTCTCTTAAATGCCTAACGGGGCTTATAGTAAAAATGATCTGCAGCGAAGGGTTAAACGCTTTTAAGTCCTGGATCATTTTGTACAGGATATTTTGCAACTCCGCTGTTGTAAGTAACCTCCTGCTAAACCAGTCTGCCGGGGCTTTATGGTTGTTAGCTGCAACAGCAGCCTCCACAGCATTGCTGGCTTTTGTTGTAAGCTCATACACCCAGGCAGAGCCAAAAGTGATCATTAAAAATGCCGACTGCTTTAAATAATCATGTGCGGCAGCGGTGCTGCTATTAATTTCGGTAACCGCAGTCTGCTGCTGAGGCGAAGAAAACCGGCTATGATGCTGCCAGCTATGATAACTTTCATTCAGATAAAAAAGATTGTCTTTATCAATTATTTTTTTATTAATATAATTCTCCAGGGCTTCTGCCACACTAACCGGGTTAAATAAAATACCATTGGGGTTTTGCAAAACAGGGAACTTATGGGCTATTAATTTCTCCCCGATATTTTCAGTAAAACAACTGCCCATGAGCATCAGCCGGTTTTGATGATTGATCTTTTTTGAAAAAGGTGTTGGCGTAAATTCTAAATGGAATTCCATGACACGAATTTAGCAAATTGCAGAACACTAATTTATCGAATTACACGAACTACCCAAATTAAAAGAAGGTAACTTATAAACTTTTGGCGAACAGAAAATAATTCGTGTAATTCGGAGTAATTCGTGTAATAAATTATACAAATATTTCAGAGGCTAAAAAGTTGGCTGCTTCAAATGCATCCATATCCAAACCGGTCAATAAATGCTGCTCTTTGAAATACTCAATCATAAACCCGGTATCCATGTTACCCACCAGCTCATCGCCTGCCATGGGGCAGCCGCCGATGCCTTTAAGTGCGCCGTCAAAGCGTTTGCTACCGGCCAGAAAAGCCTCCTCCAGCTTAGCTTTGCGGTTGGCTGTAGTAGAATGAAGATGAACACCAATTTCTATTTCGGGCAATAGCTCTACTAAGTATTTTGTAACCGATTTTACCTGCGAAGCGGTAGCAAGGCCTACGGTATCTGCCAGGGAAATTATTTTTACATCAATAGCAGCCATTTTATTTACCCAGTCAAAAACAATTGCTTCACTGTATGCATCGCCATAAGGATTACCAAAACCCATGGAGATATATACCACCAGTTCTTTTTTATTTTTTATGCACAGGTTTTGAATCTCTTCTACCCTGCTGAAAGATTCCTCAATTGTAGAATTGGTATTTCTTTTTTGAAAAGTTTCTGACACAGAAAATGGAAAACCCAGGTAAGTGATCTCATCAAATATTGCAGCATCTTCTGCGCCTCTTTCATTTGCAATAATGGCGAGAAGCTTTGTTTTAGAATTCAGCATTTTGATATTTGCAATTACCTCTTTCGTGTCTGCCATTTGCGGAATAGCTTTAGGCGAAACGAAACTCCCAAAATCTATTGTATCAAAACCAACTTTTAATAAGGCATTGATGTAGTCAATCTTTTTTTGCGTAGGTATAAAATGTGGCCAGCCCTGCATAGCATCACGGGGGCATTCTACTATTTTTATATCCTGTTTCATTTAACCGGAAAATTAATGATAATAAAATAAATGACTCTTCAAAAATTATAAGTGCTTCAATTTATCAACTCTGATCTCCTACCGGGTTTATGGACTTAAGTGCGTATTGCATTTTTAATTCAACTTTTCTATTTTGTTGTAACACAATTCACTGATTAAAATCATCCAGCATGAAAAAAGTTATCATCAGCATCATGTTTTCTCTTTTTGCTTTATTATCCATGGCGCAAAATAAAGGTAAGTTTATGAGGGTATTAAATGAAAGTGGAAAAATTAGTTTCCAGGGGTATTTACAGCGTTATTCCGACAGTACTGTAACACTAATCA
>JBDUCK010000014.1:0-23855 GCA_040003485.1 Ferruginibacter sp.
ATCGTTATTCCACTATCAATATTAATTGCGCTGATAGCATCTTACTGGACCATACAAAGATTATTCTTCTGATAATGTTTCAAGGTCTTTAATCATTGCCGGGCTTAGATCATATTTATTTTTTGCAGCTTTTTTAAAAAATTGCTGGGCATTATATCCTTTATTCTGGCTTTTCATAAACTTGCCCATATAATATAATTCCAGGCCTTCCAATGGTTTGCCAGATACATATTGTTCGTAATACTTAATAGCTTCTGCATTTTTATTATTGGTAAACAAAGTCCATACATACCAGGCATAGCTTTGTGGTGTAGCCCGGCCCAGCAGTTCATTTTTTGCAATTGCTTCTGCTTTGGCAGGATCATTTAAAATGCCGGTATACAATTGAATGGCATATTTATTATACATATTTCCATAAGCACTATCGCTAACTATGGAGACAAATTCATTGGCATATTTTTTTTGCAAAGTACTATCCCCTCTTTGTTCTGCAACCTGTACCAGTTTAAAGATTGGATCCGGAATTTTTATTTTTGTACGCACAAACTGAAATATTTTTTCTGCAAGCGAATCATTTTTATCATGTACCAGCGCAATCCAGCCGATACCCATAATGCTATGCATATCGGAACTGCTGAGCTTTATTGACTGTACATACAGATCATACGCTTTTTGCAACTGTCCATTGTGTAAATACAGATCTGCGGTATTGGACAGTGCAGATTGTTTCAGGGAAATAATTCCTTCAGCAAGTGTTCCTGCTTTTTGCATGGCTGCAATGGCACTATCTACATCGCCCTTATAATGAAATAATTTTGAATGCCTGAATTGGTAACCGTAGTCATCATTAACAGCAATATTTTTTAGATCATTTTCGGCAAGCTCATAACGTCCCAATTCAAAGTTCACATCAAATGATGATGAAGCTGATTCATATTTTCTCAGCCCGATTGCCTTTGCTTTTTCTAATAAAGTATCTGCCTGGCGAAAACGATGTTGTGTAATAGCATTATGCAAAAGAGAAAGTTTGGGCGCTGCTTCTTTAAAATTAAAATCAGCATCCAGTAAATTTAAAACACTGTCAGATGAATTCATATCTTGTATATCGCCCAATAAATTAAACCGGCCGGCCAGGAATGAAGCATATTTAGCTTCGCTGACCGCATCATGCCTTTTTGGATCTATCCTGCCGCTCCAGAAATTCATTTCATCCTGGTTTGTTTTTATAGCCGTGGATGGTGTAAAGTTGGAGATCAGGCTGTCTATAAAGGCAGCATCAGCAATTATTTTTTTATCCTGGTTGCAGGAGGTAAAGGCAAACAGGAGTATAACGGGTATCAATAACTGCTTCATGTTTTAAAGGTTTTGTCTACATACGAAAATACAGTTACCGGAGTTTAAAGTTTTAAGGCAAAGAAAACTTAAAGGCAGCAGGTAAATGTTATATACTGGTTAAAGGCTGTGCCTGTATACAACCTGGCTTTATTCCCAGCCGTTTGCCAACACATCGGCAATATGCATTGTTTTAAGCGGAAGATTTTTATTCTTAATAATACCATCAAGTTGCATCAGGCAACTTAAGTCAGTAGAAATAATATATTCCGCACCCGTAGCCAATACATTGGTAATCTTTTGATCTGCCATGGCTACAGAAATAGATTCAAACTTTACTGAAAATGTTCCACCGAAGCCACAGCAGGTTTCGTTATCGGCCATTTCAATAATCTCCAGCCCTTTTACCTGGCTTAATAATTTTCTTGGCCCATCTTTTATTTTGCATTCTCTTAAGGCGGCACAGCTATCATGGTAAGTTGCTGTTGCATTTAAAGATGCCCCAAAGTTTTCTATTTTTAAAATGTCGGTTAAGAATTCTGAAAATTCATATACTCTTTTGCCAAGATCTTTTACCTGGTTATGGGCTGCACCATTATCAAATAGTTTAGGATAATAATTTCTTACAAAGCCTACGCAGCTTGCACTTGGGGCAACTATATAATCGACGGTATCAAAATCTTTTAAAAACTTTGTAGCCACACTCCTGGCTTCATCCCAAAAGCCTGCATTAAAAGCCGGTTGGCCGCAACAGGTCTGGTTTGTATTATAGCTAACTTCGCAACAGGCTTTCTCCAAAACCTTCACCATATTAAAAGCTGTTTGGGGGTATAGCTGATCAATAAAACATGGTATAAAAAGCTGGACCTTCATTTCAGTTACCCATCGTAAAAAGGGGCGACGAGTTTTATAATTTAAAGATAATTATCAAATTTCCGGATTAAACCAAAGCAGCTAACATCAATTCGATGGTTACCTTTTCAGGAATTCGGAAGCGTTTTAAATGATTCAGTCAGCGCAATCATTTTTATAGCAGTGGCAGCAGCTTCTTCTCCTTTATGGCCATGAGCCCCGCCGGTTCTTTCATCTGCCTGCAATTGATTATTTACGGTAAGTACACCATATATAGTAGGCACAGATAATAATAAATTAAGCTCTGTAATGCCATTCGTTACTGCATTACAAACATATTCAAAATGAGGGGTATCGCCTTTTATAACACAGCCCAGGGCAATAAACGCCTGTGGCTTATCGCATTTGTATTGATGATGCTCCCAATAACTTTTTATAGCAAAGGATATTTCTACGGCGCCCGGCACTTCTATTATTTTTATACAGATGCCTTTTTCTTTTAAAATTTTTACGCAGCCTTCTTCCAACAGATCTACCACATGTGCATTCCATTCGGTACGAACAATAACAACACAGGCATCCTTGTTTAACCGGAGGCCTGATGTATCAACAATTTCTGGTGAACTTAAAGCCATAGTTTTTAGATTTTATTCCGATGCTTAATTGGTCTCCCCCAATTTGGCCAGGTATTTATCTACGTCACCACTTTTTACTGCAGTATTTGTGGGGTACTTATTTTTTAACTCCTGGTACAATCCAATTGCCTCTTTCGATTTGCCTGTGGCATCAGCATAAGATGCCGCCATCAATAATGCATCCCCACCCAGGGCTTCGTCTTTTTCATTTACTACAGAAGCTGCTTTTTTATAATAAGTCAGGGCATCGTCTGTTTTCTTTTGTTCTGCATACGCATGGCCTAACATAATGTAGGCTTTGCTTTGTACCTGCGTGGCACCGTTAGCATCAAATTCTTTCAGGTATTTTATTGCTTTGTCAAATTCTTTTATATGCAGGTAGCTTGCGCCAGTCATGTAAGCAGCCCTGTTGGCCGCATCTGTACCGCTGTAAGTATTCATTATTTTAAGCAGCCCGGTTACATTCATGCCATCTGCAATACCGCCATTCAATACAATATTTACAGAATCTTTATTAAAGCCTGCGGTAGCCATTTTATCAAATAAATTTTCTGCCGGAAAAATTATTTCGCTGGCTTTTTTCTCCTTAGGTGCTTTTACCAGGTTCCGATAGCCAAACCAACCAGCTAATAACAAAATCACTATTCCCCCAACATACATAATCGGTTTGCTGTAATCTGCCCAAAAACCTCTTGCTTTTACAATCACATCATCACTGTGTACCGGAGGGCTGGTTACTAGGTTCTTTTCTGCCATTTGTTTTTAGTTATTGTTTATGCTTATAGTTTGTATTGATCACAAAGGGAACACGGGGTAACTTTTGTAATAAAAATCTTAATCTGTAATAAAAGGATAATCTTCCTGTGCGTATACATCCTTTAATAATTCATCATCATCGGGCCATGGGCTTTCCTCAGCAAACTGCACACTTTCTTCTACTTCTTTTTTTACCCTTTCGTTAATGGCTTCTATATCTTTTTCAGACACCTTAAATTCTTTGGTTAACGTCTTTAAAACTTTTTCAATCGGGTCCTTTTCTTTGTATTCTTCCAATTCTTCTTTAGTTCTGTATTTTTGCGGATCACTCATACTGTGCCCTTTGTAACGATATGTTTTAATTTCCAATAAGGTAGGCCCACCTTTTTCTCTTGCCCTGTTCACTGCCCTTAACACAGCATTATGCACATCTTCGGGGCTCATTCCATCAACGGTATCGGCGGGCATTTCATAGGCATCTGCCAATTTATAAATATCAAGTACTTTACTGGTACGTGCCACCGATGTTCCCATTGCATAATGATTATTCTCACAAATAAAAACAACGGGCAAATCCCACAACATTGCCATATTAAAAATTTCATGCAACATTCCCTGGCGTGCAGCTCCATCTCCAAAAAAACACAGTACTACATTTTTTGTACCCCGGTATCTTTCCGCAAAAGCCAACCCTGCACCGGTACCAATCTGTGCACCTACAATACCATGACCACCAAAAAAGTTTTCTTTTACCCCAAAAAAATGCATGCTCCCACCCTTGCCTTTACTGCAACCGGTAGCTTTGCCATACAATTCGGCCATACAGCTTTTTGGGGTGACACCTTTTGCAATTGCCAAAGCATGGTCACGGTAAGCAGTTATAAATTTATCATCTGCGTTGGTGGCGGTCATGCATCCTGCGGCTACTGCTTCCTGCCCAATATACAAGTGGCAGAACCCACGGATCTTCTGCATCCCATACAACTGACCGGTTTTTTCTTCGAACCTGCGCAATAAAAGCATCAGTTCGTACCAGTATAAATATGTTTCTTTAGAAAATTTTGAAGCCAATGCTGTAAAATTTAGGCGGCAAAGATAAGGGAGAAAATGTAAAATTGTTTCAGCGCATTCATAAAGTAAATAACTAATATTTTGTTGCAAGGACAGATACACGCCCGCCTGAACGGAACGGGCGGGGATGACACGGATAACGCAGATAAAAACTAGTATAACAAAATTCATTAAACCAATTTCATCATTTCATCATTTTTGTTCTGCGACAATTATCTGTGGAAATCTGTACAATCGGCACCATCTATGTTTCTATCCATCCTGTTAGGCATTATCTTGCAGCCGTATGTTGCAGCTTTCTAAAATAACACTCACCCATTTTAAAAATTACGAGGTCAGTTCTTTCAATTTCAGTGAGAAAGTAGTGGGGATTTGTGGCCTTAACGGCAAAGGAAAAACGAACCTGCTGGATGCTATTTATTATTGTTGCTTTACCAAAAGTTATTTTGCCGGCACTGATTTATTAAACATTGGTTTTGATAAAGAAGGCTTCAGGCTGGAAGCTTATTTTAGTAAAAATGAGCTTTCCCAGAAAGTGGTTTGTATTCACAGGGGCAGCAGTAAAAAAGAATTTTATTTAAATGATGCCGGTTACGAAAAGTTTTCAAAACATATAGGACTGTTACCTGCTGTAATAATTGCACCGGATGATATAGAGATCATTATTGGTGGCAGTGAGGGACGTAGAAAATATTTAGATACCATACTAAGCCAGCTTGACCCGGAATACCTGCAAAGATTAATGACCTATAATAAAGTATTGCAACAACGTAACAGTCTGCTGAAGCGCTTTGCAGAGCAGGGCCACACTGACGAGCCACTGCTACTGGTGCTGGATATGCAGTTGACAGAACCAGGTAATTATATTTTTGAAAAGCGCAAAGCATTTGTGGTAGAATTAATTCCGTTGGTACAGGATTTTTATCACCAGCTTGCCGCAAATACAGAAGAAGTAAAATTTACTTACGACAGTAAATTGTATGAAGAACCATTGGCAGTATTACTTGTAAAAAACAGGGATAAAGATAAAATTTTACAGCGCACCAATGCAGGCATTCATAAAGATGATCTAAGCTTTTATTTAAATGGACAGGTGTTTAAAAATATAGCTTCCCAGGGACAGCGCAAAAGCCTTTTGTTTTCACTTAAGCTGGCAGAATACCAACTGATAAAAAAATATAAAGGGTTTGCTCCCCTATTATTGCTGGATGATGTATTTGAAAAATTGGATGATGTGCGTATGCAGCATTTGCTGCATTGGGTGTGTAACGAAAACAGCGGCCAGGTTTTTATTACGGATACGCATAAGGAAAGGCTGATACAGGCTTTTGCACAATTAAAAGTGAAGGGCCAGGTAATAGAATTATAAAGCCTAACCCGGCGTTCCCCAAGAAGAACATGTCTCTATTTATAAATACGGGTTAACTTTACGGTATGGCAGAATTATCTATCCAGGAAGCAATGCAGCAGTTTTTAAAAAGCAGCCGTTTAAAAACAGGCATCCAGGCTATGCAGATTGAGGAAGTCTGGGAACAGATCATGGGAAAAACGGTAGCAAAATATACCGATAAAATACAGATCATAGGCAGTACGTTGTTTGTTACTTCTACTGTTGCGCCATTAAAAAATGAATTGCTTTATCAAAAAGAAAAAATAATAGAAAGAGTAAATGAGGCCTTAGGTGAAAAAGTTATTAAAGAAGTTGTGGTAAAATAAAATATTGCCGCTTTAATTATTCTCCTGCAGAAAAGATCCGTGCATAATTCTATCCGTTATACAAAATGAATGCTTCAAAAACTGGCATCAGATCGCATCATTTTTATTAATTTCATTTACTAAAATAACACAGATGCAATACAGAAATCTTGGTACAACAGGCGAAAAATTATCTGCCATTGGGTTAGGTTGCATGGGCATGAGTTTTGCCTACGGCCCACGCAACGATGAAGAATCTATTGCCACACTAAATAAGGCATTGGAACTCGGCATAAATTTTTGGGATACCGCTGATATGTACGGTTATGGCCACAATGAAGAGTTGATATCGAAAGTGCTGGTGCCTAACCGAAATAAAATTTTCATTGCTACAAAATTTGGCTTTAGACAAACCGAAGGCAGTACGTCTAATTTTGCCGGTACGGCCGCCACATATTTTGACGGCTCTCCGGCCTACGTAAAATCGGCAGTTGAAAAAAGTTTGAAGCGCTTAAATATTGATACAATTGATCTGTACTATGCACATCGCATAGATCCCAAAATACCAGTGGAAGATATGGTTGGTGCGATGGCAGACCTGGTAAAGGAAGGTAAGGTTCGATATCTCGGTTTATCGGAAGCCTCGCCGCAATCAATTCGTAAGGCGCATGCTGTGCATCCCATTGCTGCTTTGCAAAGTGAGTATTCATTACTCACCAGGGATGTAGAAGGAGAGATACTGGCTACAGTAAGGGAATTGAATATTACACTGGTGCCTTACAGTCCGCTGGCCAGGGGCTTAATTACAGCAACAGTTACAGATACCAATCAATTAGCTGCGGATGATTTTCGCCGCACACTTCCCCGTTTTAATAATGAAGAAAACTGGCAGAATAATCAACAGTTGGTTAATGAATTTGCTGCCCTGGCAGCAGAAAAAAATTGCACAGCGTCGCAACTGGCAATAGCCTGGGTACTGGCGCAGGGCAAAGATATTATACCCATACCCGGCACTAAGCAACGCAAATATTTAATAGAGAATGCGGCTGCGGGAGATATTATTTTAAGTAAAGCTGAGCTGGAAAATATTGAAGCAGTTGTACAAAAATATCCTGCTATTGGGCAACGCTATAGTGATGGTGCTTTGAAGCTGGTAAATAATTAAAAGCTTTATTTAGCAAAACTTATTCTTCAAAATAAAGATGATCATGATTTCTGCATTTGGGGTTAAATGAGGCACTACAAAAAGGACATTTGTAATTGCATTCCTTGTAAACAATTATGCTCATTTCATTTTTACAAACACCGCAAAGAATTGCTTTTGTATCAAATTCTGTTTTATTCCATACTTCCGGTAAATGCCCTGCAAGTTCTTCATGACAATTATAGCAGGGATAATATTCATTACAACAGCGGAATTTAATAGCAATAATATCCTGTTCTGTATGGTAATGTTTGCAACGTGTTTGCTCATCAATGGGGTTTCCTTTTACAACCATATCAAAAATTATTTCTCCAGGATAGTTTCATGCTGAAGAGGAGTGTAAAAATAAGGAGATTAAACAGCCGGCATTATCATGACTTTATAAATAACAGAAGGCATATATTTTGCCCCTAATGTTGTCCAGGTAAAATGTAATTTTTGCGCATCTGCATTTACCATTTCAACCGACAATCTTTGAATAGAAGGATCAGGAGGTAGTACAGCAGTCATCGTAAACACCGGGTTTTCATTAAAAAAACTAATTACAAAGGAAATAAAGCGCAAGGATTCTGTATAATTACCAGGCGAAAAATAAGCCGAAAATAAAACAGTTAAAATAATATTTGCCGGCTGTGTACCCCTGTCATGGGGCCTCGTTATTACCGTTTGATTTTTTAACTTTAGGTCTTCCTCAATGTTGATGAGGGTAATAACTATTTTATTTTCTCCCTGTATAGATATTGTGCTATCCTGGCTGATAAGCGCAGAAACAATCACTTTGTCGTCAGTTAATTTCCCTTTATTACTGAAATAAATATTCATTTCTTCGGCTAAAAACGACAGGGCTGTTGCGATCATTTAAAATTATTTTTATAAAACTAAATCATATCCAGGTAAAACTACAAATTGGCCAGGTGGCCAACTTCTTTAATTTTAAAAATTGATAGTTATAGAAACAGCCGGGTAAGTATTAGCGGCTGTGCCCGTTTGCAGACAAAGGCCATTTTCAAACTTTAAATAAGCGGAAGCATTCATGGCTTTTCTTTTATTTCGCCCGGCAGCAATAAATAAAGGGATACTGCTTAAGGTTGCAACAATGCCACCTACCGCCAGTACAGCCGTGGTGCTGAATGAAGCATTCCCTGGTGAGGCGACAGCAAAAAGTGCTACGCCACTGCCAAGCAATATCCACGCAGCCGTTTTCTGGCTTTTACTTTTTTGTAAGTATTCCTGTTTGGTTAAAGCTTGTGAGGGTTTAGTTTCCTGGCAAAATGAGACTGTTGCAGTGAACAGCAAAGCAATGCAGATAATAGCTAATTTCATGAGAGTTGATTTAGGGTTAAAAAATTAAATCTTACTTGTATGAAGGCAGCTTAAATATAAAATATATTTTATCAATTTTTACGAAAATTAAATAGCGTAAATAACAGGGAGACCCAACCTGGTTAGTTGTTGAAATTATTTACGATAACAATCTGGGGGTATTCATTTTTTTCTGCAGCCCATTTATACAGCAATTCACTTTTAATGGGTTCATAAATATCTTTTTTTAACGGGTCAGTTGGCAATTCCTTTAAAGGTACAAGTAATAAAATGTGAGGTTCTACGTATTCATAATGCCTGTCAATGGTTAACCCTTTTACCTGTACAAATTTATACCCGTTGTTTTGTAAAAGATCCAAAGCTTTTGCATTAAATTCGATGGTGCCCAATTTTTGTTCTGCTTGTGTTTTTCTCATTATATATTTTTTGTATGATACTATTAACAATCGCCAGAACATTTAGTTTAAAAACATTAAAAAAATGAACAGAAAATTTCAAATATTGCGGTATGGTATTGTAGAATTATTGGATCAATAATGCCCAATGTTTTAAACAGTTATTTACATTGATTTATCAGCTACCATTCTCTTACTGTTAAATTAAAAATCCGTTTCTTTAATTTTATTTTTTAATACAGCTATCTTAAATTTTTATAATGAATATTAAAGTAATTGCCTTTGATGCAGATGATACACTTTGGGTAAATGAACCCTATTTCCTGGAAACAGAAAGGAAATTTTGTGCCTTAATGGAGGATTATTTACCCCGGCACACGGTATCGCAGGAGCTCTTTAAAACAGAAATGCAAAACCTTGCTCTATATGGCTATGGCGTAAAAGGATTTATGCTTAGTATGGTAGAAACGGCTTTAAGGATTTCCAGCAATACCTTAAATATTGAAATTTTAAACCAGGCCATACAATACGGTAAAGACCTGTTGGAAAAGCCCATTGAATTATTAGATGGTGTGGAAGAAGTTTTAATAACACTTTCATCAAAATACAAACTGGTGGTTGCCACCAAAGGCGATCTGCTTGACCAGGAAAGAAAATTAAAAAAGTCTGGCATCGATCATTATTTTCATCACACAGAAATAATGAGCGATAAACAGGAAGCGGATTATTCAAAACTCATTCGCCATCTAGATATACAACCTGCAGAATTTTTAATGATCGGTAATTCCATTAAGTCAGATATACTTCCGGTGCTGGCTATTGGCGGGCACGGTGTACATGTACCGTTTCATACTACCTGGGCACACGAACAGGTAGAACATAATATTGATGATCCAAATTTTAAAACCATTCAGAACATTTCTGAAATCATACCTTACCTGGTCGCATGAAATTCATAGATAGCATACCAAAAGTAGAACTGCATCTTCACCTGGATTGCTCGTTAAGTTATAATGTAGTTGCAAAAATTGACCCTACTGTAACAGAAGAAGAATATCTCCGGGACTATATTGCGCCAGCAAAGTGTACTAACCTTGCCGATTTTTTGACCCGTGCTGTTAAGGGGTTTGCTTTAATGCAAACCAAAGAACAATTGCAATTGGTAGTACACGATTTATTTAAGCAAATGGCTGTAGATAATATGTTGTATGCAGAAATAAGATTTGCTCCCTTACAGCATTTAGAGAAAGGCTTAACCCCTTATGAAGTTGTAGCTGCAATAGAAAAAGCTACAAAAGAAGCAGTAAAGCAAACTAGCATAGAAGCCAGGCTGATACTCTGCACCCTTCGACATTTTACTGAACTACAAAGTATGGAGACCGTAAAATTAGTTGAGCAGTTTAAGGGAACCTATGTTGCCGGTTTTGATATTGCAGCGGATGAAGCCGGCTTCCCCATAGACAATCATATTGCTGCTTTTAAATTTGCAAAAGAAAATGGCATCCCTTGCACTGCACATGCCGGCGAAGCAAAAGGTGCAGAAAGTGTTTGGGAAACCCTGGAATATTTTGGGCCATTACGTATAGGCCACGGTGTTAGGAGTATTGAGGATAAAAAACTCGTTGAATATTTATGTAGAAATAAGATCCATTTAGAAGTTTGCCCAAGTTGTAATGTTCTCATCAATATTTATGATGAATATAAAGACCACTCTATTGATAAGCTGTATAAAGCCGGGGTATCATTAAGTGTAAATACAGATACCCGTACCATAACCAACATTACTTTAAATAAAGAATATGAAAAACTACAGGCTGTCTTTGGCTGGACGCTGCATGATTTTTATACCTGCAATGTGCATGCGCTGGAAGCAGCATTTATTCCTGAAGAATTAAAAACCAAATTGTTGCAAAAATTATTTGCGTCATATAATGCGATTTAAAATAAATGATAAGGAATTGCTTTTAATAATCGATGGTTGGTTTAACGCTTTTATTTTAACTTCATCTTTATAAAAAGCAGTATTTATTTTAAGGAATTATTTTTTAAACTTTCTATAATGCGTTTAAGTTTCATTATTTTCTTTTTTGCAATTTCTTTTTCGGCGCTAGCACAGAAAACAGATACCAAACTTCAAAAACAAATAGAGAAATTGATTGAGCATTTTAATGGCGATATTGGCATTTATGTGCATGATCTGAAACATGACCGGATCATCAACATCAATGCAGATACGATTTTTCCTACTGCAAGCATTGTAAAAATTCCCATTCTCTTAGGCATCATGCGTAAAATAGAAACAGGGGAACTAAGTTATCATCAACAATTAGTGTATAAAGATTCATTGTATTACAGTGAGGGTGATGATATTCTTTCTGCATTTAAAGACAGCTCTACAATAGAATTGAGCAAAGTAATAATGCTGATGCTTACGATTAGTGATAATTGTGCCAGCCTTTGGTTGCAGGGTTTAAGCGGGGGTGGTAAAAGAATTAATGAATTATTAGACAGCCTGGGCTTTACATCTACCCGGGTAAACAGCAGAACTGCCGGCCGGGAAAATAACCGTACCATATACGGGTGGGGGCAAACATCGCCCCGGGAGATGGCAACGATAATGGAACGCATTGTAAAAGCACAGATACTAAGTAAGGAATCCGGTGAAAAAATGCTGCGGTTATTAAGCCGGCAATACTGGGACGAGCAGGCTATGTCACAGGTTCCTGCGGGGGTTTTTATGGCCGATAAAAATGGCGCTGTTGATAAAAGCAGGAATGAAATACTATATGTGAACAGCAAAAATAATCCCTATATATTCAGCATATTTACCAAGAATAATAAGGATACAAGCTGGGAAGCTACTAATGAAGCCTGGGTACTTACCAAAAAAATATCTGCGCTGTTGTGGAAGTATTACAGCCATGATTGATTTACGGCACGTGCACACACTAATCACAATTTTAGGACTATGCAGATTATAAATTCATTCCATTGCCGGAATTTACCTCTCCCTGCCTTTCTATAATAAAATTTATTATTGCATCAAGCTCTACTCCTGCCCTGTTCATGGCATCCATTATTTCATCCCGGTTTACATTGGCTGCAAAACTTTTTTCTTTAAATCGTTTTCTTACACCTTTTAATTCCATGCCTTTATATCCTTCGGGCCGCATTAAACTATAAGCGTGTACAAGACCACTTAGCTCATCAAATGCATACAGCATTTTATCCATTTTGGTTTCGGGCTCTACACCAAAATGATTTGGCCCATGGCTGGCAATAGCCCTGATAATTTCAGGGTCTATACGGCGGGCTTCCAGTTCTTCAATTATTTTTTTACAATGCTGGTCCGGCCATTGATCCCAATCTGCATCATGCAGCAGGCCAGCCATTTCCCATCGCCACTGATCTTCTTCTGCAAGCTCTTCTTTTTCTGCAGCCCAGCATTTCATTAAATGGCCTACCTGCTTCATGTGCAGTTGCAACCGCTCATTTATTACCCAGCCGTAAAACAATTTATAGGCATCTTCTTTACTTAATGTATTGCCTGCATTTTCAATATTTCCAAACACAGTACGGTTTAATATTAATGACATATAAATTGTTTTATTGAATGTAAAGAAAATATTTTTTTCCAGGCAAAATATGAAATTTACCTAGCCGAATAAAGCGAAATAAATATTTTTAAATGTATAAAAAAAAATATCCGGTAATAAAAAATAATTGTTAAACAAAACAGTGTTACATTTCTACAATAATTAATATGCAAAAAGCCAGCACACTAAAACAACTTTCTAAAATTCTTGACATCAGCGTTTCCACTGTTTCCAGGGCGCTCAAAAATCATCCTGATATTTCGGAGCAGACAAAAAAGAAAGTAAGAGAACTTGCCGAAACATTAGAATATGAACCTAACCGGCATGCCGTTTTCCTGCGCAATAATACAAGTAACGTACTGGGAATAGTAGTGCCGCTGATCAATAATTTTTTTTATGAATCATTTACAGGTGCAGTAGAAGAAGAAGCCCGTGCTGCAGGATACACTGTGCTGATTGTACAATCCGGGGAAAGTAAAGAAACAGAACTGGCTAATTTAAAGTTGCTGAAAAATAACAGTATTGCCGGGGTGTTTGTTTCCATAACTACCGAAACTGAGGATATTACTCCATTTTTAAAACTTCAGGATAAAAATATTCCTGTTATTTTTTTTGACAGGGTTCCGGTATTTGAAGCATGCAATAAAATTTGCCTGGCCGACCGACGGGCGGCAACCATAGCTGCAGATGCCTTAATTGTAAAACAAAAAAAAAGTGTACTGGCTCTTTTTGGTCATCCTAAATTAACGATTTCAATAAAACGGTTTGAGACTTTCAATGAAGTATTTAAAACAAGATCACCTACTGCAAAAGTCAATAACCAGTTTCCATTAAACATTGCGGATGCAAAAGAAATGACCATGCTTGCCCTGGAAAGTAAAGCTCCTCCCGATGCTTTATTTTGTATGGGAGATATGATACTTATTGGGGCAATGCAGGCCGTTCATGAAAAGAGGCTTCGCATTCCACAGGACATATCAGTAATCTCTATCAGCAATGGATTAATTCCAACGCTATATGATCCCAAAATTACTTTTGTAGAAACGAGTGGATATAAGTTAGGAAAACTGGCATTTAAGCGCATGATTGAATGCCTGGGGGGAAGTACATTTATGCAGGAATTAACTGTTGAATCTATACTAGTAGAAGGAGGTTCGCTGTAATTATAAAAAAGTGGAAATAATAAGGTAAAGCAGTTTGTATAGCGAAGCTGTATTAAAATAATAACAAATCAAAATTGTATCTTCAACAGGATAAAAATATTTTTTTTACCTGCTTTCAAAACATCTTTTTTACAACTTATATGCCGCACAAGCTGATCTACATTATGGGTGTTGCCGGCTCCGGTAAAACCACTATAGGTCAACTGTTAGCTGCCAAAACGGGTTACGTATTTTATGATGCAGATCAGTTTCATCCACAAAAAAATATGGATAAAATGAAAGCCGGCGTTCCGCTAACCGATGAAGACAGGTGGCCCTGGCTGGCGGCGATTAATAATTTTGTTTCGGAAAAACTGGTTTCAAATAATATTATATTAGCCTGCTCTGCTTTAAAGCAGGCATACCGAAAGCGCCTGGATATGGGAATAGAACAGCAGGTTATATGGGTATTTTTAAACGGCAGCTATAAAATAATTATGAGCCGGATGCAAAAAAGAAGTGGCCATTTTATGCCGCCGTCATTACTGCGATCACAGTTTGATGCACTGGAACTTCCCCAGGATGCCTTAAAGGTAGATATAACGCTGGCACCAGATGCGATTGTAGAAGACATCATTTCACAAATATAAACCGTCTTTAAAACAGGCTGGCTGCCACTCTAACAAATAGCTAAATACAATAACGCAATATGCATTTTCAACTGATCATAAGTGTTCTCTCTGGTATTGCCTGTTTGCTACTGCTTATATTATATTTTAGATTGCCAGCTTTTATTTCTTTATTAATTGCCAGCATAGTCAGCGGCCTTATTGCGGGTTTAGCCGGTGATAAAATTATCAGTACCATCCAGGAAGGCATGGGCTCTACCCTTGGCTTTGTGGCTACTATTGTTGGGCTTGGCGCTATGTTTGGTGCCATCCTGGAAAAATCCGGCGGTGCTGTTGCCATAGCCAATCATTTAATAAAAAAGTTTGGAGAAAAGAATGCCCCGTTATCCCTGGCCATTACCGGCCTAATGATAGCTATACCGGTATTTTTTGAAGTTGCTTTTATTTTACTCGTGCCCATCTTATATGCCATACAAAAAAAGACAGGCAAATCATTATTGTTGTATGCCATGCCTCTATTGTCGGGCCTGGCATTTGGCCATGCATTTATTCCCCCCACACCCGGCCCTATTGCGGTAGCTCAAATAATTGGCGCAGACCTGGGTTGGGTAATATTGGCTGGGGTTTTAATAGGTATTCCAACTGTGCTGGTAAGTGGGATAATATTCGGAAAATTTATCGCTAAAAAAATACACATCCAGGCGCCCATACTTGCTGAAGACGGACAGGCAAATCATCTGTTACCGACCCCTGCTATTATTTTTTCAATTCTCTTTTTGCCGATTGCTCTAATACTGTTCAATACAATTATAAAGACTGGTGTAATAGCGGTAACGGATAAACGAATACTTGACATTATATCTTTAGTCGGACATCCTTTCGGTGCCTTGATACTCGCTAATATTATAGCCTGGTATGTGCTTGGCATCCGCAGGGGTTTCACAAAAAATCAATTATTTGATATCACTGTAAAATCGCTGGCACCGGCCGGCAATATTATCTTATTGATTGGTGCTGGTGGTGTTTTTAAACAGGTACTTGTAAATACCGGCGCCGGAAAAATGCTGGCGGAATCTTTAACAGGTGTAGGCCTGCCACTGGTGGTATTTGCTTTTATTGCTGCTGCCATTATCCGCATTTTGCAAGGTTCCGCTACTGTTGCAATGATCACTTCCGCAGGCCTGGTGGCTCCGCTTATAGTCGGCCATACTTTCTCTGGGATGCAGTTGGCTGCAATAGTTACCAGTATCTCTTCAGGAGCGTCTATTATGTCGCATGTAAATGATGCTGGTTTCTGGCTGGTAAAACAATACCTGGGCCTTACAGAAAAACAAACTTTCCGTTCGTGGACTATGATGATCACCTGGCTTTCATTGGTTGGGTTTTTATTTTCGCTATTGATATTTTTCTGTTTTAGTTAGTGGGTTATTGGTCATATTTATATGGAATTAAGCCCATATATAAGCAATTTATCAAATTAAATAATTTTGCCTTGTATGGCATAAATTTTGTACTAGGATTATTAAGTCTGCCCAGCAGAAAAATGTTTACCGATCAACCAATATTTTATGACAAAACAAAAAATTACTTTTTTAGCCGGTATATTTTTATGCCTGCTTTGTTCTTCTTTAGCGAAAGCGCAAATACAGACTGCCCGCTATCTTTCTATGACTACAAATTCAAATGCATTTTACGAATACCTTCCACAGGGCTATCCTGCAGCAGGTACAAAATATCCTTTAATGATATTTTTGCATGGGAGTGGTGAGAACGGCCCTGGTACCGCAGCATCATTGCCGACAGTATTAAGAAACGGCCCACCGAAACTTATTAACAGTGGAACATTTCCGACGAGTTTTACAGTTAATAGCAAGACCTATAGTTTCATCGTTCTCTCTCCCCAATGCGTGGTATGGCCTACCGAAGCTGATGTAGATAACATGATTGATTACGCAATTATTCATTATGCCGTAGATATTAACCGCATTTATTTAACCGGCCTGAGCCAGGGTGGCGGCACGGTATGGAATCACTCGGGCAGCAGTAGTTTAAGGGCGGGCAGACTTGCAGCTATTCTGCCGGTGTGTGGCGCAGGATATCCTTATCCCGGTCATGCACTTACATTAGCTGCTGCAAATTTGCCGGTGTGGGCTACACATAATAGTGGAGATGGTACGGTTCCTTCTTCTTACTCCATTGATTACGTTAATTTAATAAACGCTGCGCCGTTTCCACCTACGCCCCTGGCAAGGAAAACCATATTCCCTGTATCTGGCCACGATGCATGGACGCAGACCTATGACCCTAATTATAAAGAGAACGGGTTAAATGTGTACGAATGGATGCTGCAGTATAAAAGAAATTTTTCTGTATTGGCGGTGTCAAGTCTTGAGTTAAGTGCAAGCCTTGATGCAGGTAAAAAAATAAATCTTCAATGGACCACAACCGGCGAAACCAATAACCTGGGTTTTAATATACTTCGTAGTGCTGATGGACGCAATTTTACCAGCATTGGTTTTGTAAACAGTACAGCAGTTAATGGCGCCGGTGCCAATTATACTTTTACAGATAACCTCCCCTTAAGTGGTAAAAATTATTATAAGCTGGAACTTAAAGACAGAACCGGAAGTTTAACCTATAGTCAAATTAAAATAGTGCAGGCCAAGGATGATCTAACGATCAGTTTTTTTCCTAACCCAGCTAAGGATATTCTAAACATTCAAACACAGCAGAACTTTAATGGTGCCGTTTTACGCATTAGTAATTCAGGTGGCCAGCAAGTGCATCAGCAAATATTTAGCGGCCCTGGTACAGTGCAGGTAAATATTGCGAAGCTTCCGCCAGGGATTTATTATGGAGTTATTACTGAAAAAGATAATGAACAGAAATTCCGGTTTATCAAGCAATAAAAATAATTAAACTTTAATAATTTAAGCATCCCGGATTTTGAGCCGGGATGCTTTTTTAATTTATACTTACACAGATGCATTAATTTTTTACCCGCTGCCTTTCTTCTTCTGATGCCGTATTTCTTTCTCTTTTTCCTTTGAGAGAATTGTTTCCGAAAATGCAGGAGCTGTTCGCCGAGGGTGTTTAGTGTGGCGGGGCTAAAGTTGCTGAATCAACCCGGGTAGTGCAGACGGGCACAACAGTAGCTGTTTTAAATGGTTATAAATGGCCTGCCGGTGTTTATCCTGTAATGATGGATATGCCCGATGGCAGCTCCATCAGGTTAAAGCAGTAAAGCAATAAACTTTTATTCCTTTAAGATTAAAGAAGAAGCCGTCTCACCATAATTGAGGCGGCTTTTTTAATGAGAACAGCAGTTGATCCCGCTTTAGAATAAAGTGGCACCCTTAGAAACTAACTAATACCCCTTTGAGAGTGAATTGTATCTTGTTGCCTTACCGTTTTAACAGCAACAGAAAAGGTTTTTTTAAATCACCAGCTTTTGATTTGGGTCTTTTTTATGTAACTTTTCATGGCTCTGGATTGGTGCCTGTGAGGTTCCAGTAAATTGTAATTAAAAAAATAAGATGTCAAAGAAATTCTATATTCTTAATATCTTCTGCATTTGTATTCTCTGTAATGCTTTTGCGCAGGAAACCCCTGCTTTGAAAATTTTTAAAAAAGAATTATCAGCTTCTACAAACGATCAGCAGCGTTTAAACCTTTACCTCGGTATCAGCGCAGAATATTTTAAATCTAATGCAGCGATGGAACTGCAATCTGCTATGCAGGCCCTTGCACTTGCAACAAAGTTGAAAGCCAATAATGAAACTATTGCAGATTGCCATTATTATATAGGGCAGGGCTACAGGGTTAAAAATGAATTTGTAAATGCCATTGAACATTTAAAACAAGCCGATTCTCTTTATAAAAATTCGGACAATCAAAATAAAATTGCTGTTGCTGAGCATGAATTATCTGTAAACTATTATTATACCGGTAAATATGATGAAGCCCTGCAGTTTGCAAATAATGCATTAAGCGTTTACGAGCTACTTAAGAACGATACTGCAAAAGCAGATATCCTTACACATCTTGGTTACATTTATCAATCGAAGCTAAATTATACAAAAGCATTGCAATGCTTTTCACAGTCTCTCCATATTTCAGAAAAACTTAACCTGGGCTTTTACCGCTCACAAAACCTTATCGCTATTGGGATGTATTATATTCAACGCAAAGATTTTGAAAATGCAAAATTATATTATAACCAGGCCATCGCATTGCTAGACCCTGCTGAAGGGATTGTAGCAATTGCACGGTATAAAAGTGTACTCGGCCTGATTGAAAAAAATTTATGGGATTATAAACATTCGTTCCAGGATCTGCAGTTTTCTATCCAGGTACTTTCTAAAAATAATGATTACCGTTCTGTATGCTTTGCATACCAAAATATGGGCGACCTGTTTAATGCAATGAAAAAGCCAGCGCAGGCCCTGCCTTATGAATTATTATCCCTGGATGCTTTTTATCATATACAAGATGAGATAGGGATAGCTGACCAATGTTTTAACGTGGGGTATACTTTTTCCCTGATGAATAAAGATGACTCTGCATTTTTATACTTTCAAAAAGGGCTGCAACTGGCTAAAGAAAAAAATTTGAGCGATGTTAAAAAAAACTGTTACCAATATTTAGCAGCACTTTATGCAAAGCACAACGATCTTAAAAATGCTTTGCTGTACCAAACAAAATTTATGCAGCAAAAAGATCTGCTTGCCGGCATGGAAGAGAACAATAAACTCACAGAACTACAGGCGCAATTTGAAACAGAGAGAAAAGAAAAAGAAATTACCCTGCTAAAAAAAGATCAACAACTTACCCTGTCGGGTTTACAAAAACAGAAAACTTTTCAGTATGCAGCGTATATTATTTTTTCCCTCGTAGTATTTATCGGGGGCCTCATCATCAACCGTTACCGCACGGTGCAGCGTGCCAAACGCATGATAGAAATAGAACAGATGCGCAATAATATTGCACGCAACCTGCACGACGATATTGGCTCCACGCTTACCAGCATCAACATACTGAGCAAAGTAGCATTGCAGAAAACAGAAACGAATGGTGTGGCAAATACAAATATGCAAAAGATAAAAGACAGGTCTGCCGCAATAATGGAAAGCATGAATGATATTGTATGGGCCATTAACCCGGCCAATGATGCCCTGGATAAAATTATCCTTCGCATGAAAGAGTTTGGGGCAGAAACACTGGAGCCGGCAGGCATGCAATTTATTTTTACTGAAGAAGGGGAGTTGGATGATGTAAAATTATCGCTGCCCCAGCGAAATAATCTTTACCTGATCTTTAAAGAGGCATTAAACAACGCTGTAAAATACAGTGAAGCAAAAAAAGTAAACATACTTTTCAAAAGAGAACCTGGTAATTTGATCTTAAAAATTACAGATGATGGAAAAGGATTTAATGCGCAACAACAATATTCCGGTAATGGGTTAAAAAATATGCAAAGCCGTGCAGATGATATGAAAGCAAAAATAGAATTGCGGTCAATACCCGGAAGCGGAACACTTGTTTACTTGTTTGTGCCCATCACATGAAATGGGGATGGCGGCAAAAGGATTTATTTTTTAAGTTGCAGGATAAATATTTTAATAAATATACCGCTTGCGTATGGCAGTTTCGGTTTTTATATACGAAGACAATGATGACCTTCGGGAAAGCCTTTGCAGTTTACTTGCATTAACTGAAGCATATAAAGTAAGCGGTGCTTATGCCAATTGCCAGGAGGTAGAACAACAACTAAAGGCATACCTGCCCGATGTAATTTTAATGGATATTGATATGCCTGGCATAAACGGAATAGAAGCAGTAAAAAAGATCCGGGGGTTTAATAAAAAAGTACAGATAATAATGCTTACTGTTTTTGATGATAATACTCACGTGTTTGATGCCCTGAGTGCCGGGGCAAATGGTTACCTGCTTAAAAAAGATGTTTCTGATAAACTTTTCTTATCTATACATGAAGTGTTGAATGGGGGTGCGCCTATGACCCCTGCCATTGCCAGGATGATAATAACGCAAATGCAGGTACCTGGGCAGCAACAAAACGATTACCTGCTTACCAACAGGGAAAAAGAAATCCTTTCCATCTTATCAAAAGGCAACAGCCATAAAATGATCGCCGCAGCCCTTTGCATTAGTATAGATACCGTACGTACCCATTCTAAAAAGATCTATGATAAACTGCATGTGCATTCTCAAACAGAGGCCGTAAGCAAAGCCATAAATGAAAAATTGGTTTAATTATCCCGGTTAATTTTTACTGCAATTACAAATACCCATAACCATTACTTGGTATTGTTTCTTATGCATCTGTGTACAAACTTTGTCTACTCATTCAAATAAAGAATCCCATACAAAGATTTTTCACTATTACAAAAAAATCAATAAATATATTTTATGAAATATTTCTACCCTTCATTATTAATTTCCTGCCTGTTGCTTGCATTTCAAACTAACACAAAAGCTGCAGCAGATGTAACCCTTACTTCTATTGCTGTTGCAGCAGCCGGCGTTAACCAGGGTTCTGTAAACAACATCGTTTACATTGTAAAAATGGATGTTGCTACTCAGGCTGCAACTGTAAATAATGTTCATTTTACGCTTAATGGAACGCATGATGCCAATGACCTTACTACGGTGAATGTTTTCTTTAATCCTACTGCTCCCACTATTGCCGGTTCTATCTCCAACAATCAAGCCGTTGCAACATTTGTTGCTCCCCATACTTATGATGTCCCTGTTTCAAGACTACTGGCAGCAGGCACCAGCGGGTATTTTATTATTACCGTAAGTATTAATAGCACCGCAACCGATAACAATACCATCAAGATAAATGGTGCAACAGGCCCTGTTGTATTTGGCTTTACTGCAGCGCCAAATATTATTAATAACCAAAGTGATGCAGCAGGTATACAAACTATACAGGCGGCAGATATTACCCTTACCTCTACTGTTGTTCCGGCTGCGAATGTTAACCAGGGATCGGTAAATAACATTGTTTACATTGTAAAAATAGTTGTTGCTACCGAACCTGTTACCATAAATAATGTTCAGTTTATTCTTAGCGGCACGCATGATGCCAATGACCTTACTGTTGTGAATGTTTTTTTTAATCCTATTGCTCCTACTCTTGCCGGCGCCATCTCCAACAACCAGGCCGTTGCAACATTTGCTGCTCCCCATACTTATGATGTCCCTGTTTCAAGCGCCCTTGCAGCAGGCACAAGCGGCTATTTTATTATTACGGCAAGCATTAATAGTACCGCAACCGATAACAATACCATTCAAATAAATGGCGCTGCCAATCCCGTTGTGTTTGGCTTTACTACAGCACCCAATATCACTAACAACCAAACCAACGCAGCCGGGCCATTCACTATACAGGCTGCTGATGTAACCCTTACTTCTAATGCTATTGCGGCTGCAAATGTTAACCAGGGATCGGTAAATAACATTGTTTACATTGTAAAAATAGATGTTGCTACCAAACCTGTTGCCATAAATAATGTGCAGTTTATTCTTAGCGGCACGCATGATGCCAATGACCTTACTGTTGTGAATGTTTTTTTTAATCCTATTGCTCCTACTCTTGCCGGCGCCATCTCCAACAACCAGGCCGTTGCAACATTTGCTGCTCCCCATACTTATGATGTCCCTGTTTCAAGCGCCCTTGCAGCAGGCACAAGCGGCTATTTTATTATTACGGCAAGCATTAATAGTACGGCAACCGATAACAATACCATTCAAATAAATGGGGCTACCAATCCCGTTGTGTTTGGCTTTACTACAGCGCCCAATATCACTAACAATCAAACCAACGCAGCAGGTATACAAACAATACAGGCGCCAGGCATTACCCTTACCTCAAATGCCGTTTCATCTGCCACAGTTATACCTAACTCAACAAATAACATAGTTTATATCGCTAAAATGAATGTGGCAACAGAAGATGTAACTGTAAATAATGTTTACTTCACTCTAAACGGAACCCATGATGCCAATGATCTTACTGTTGTGAATGTTTTCTTTAATCCTACTGCTCCTACCCTTGTCGGCTCTATCTCCAACAATCAGGCCGTTGCAACATTTGCGGCTCCGCATATTTATGATGTCCCTGTTTCAAGGCCATTGGCAGCGGGCACCACAGGGTATTTTATTATTACCGTAAGTATAAATAGTATTGCAACAATTGGAAGTACTATAACAATAAATGGTGCTACCGTTCCCGTTGTATTTGGCTTTACTACAAATCCTAATATTACTAACAATCAAACTAATGCATCAGGAACGCTCACTATACAGTCATTATTACCAGTTAGCCTGGTAACTTTCACTGCAAGAGCTATCAATAACAAAGTGCAGTTAAACTGGGAAACATCATCAGAAATTAATAATGCTTTTTTTGAAATTGAACGGAGTGCTGACGGATTTAATTTTAAGGCAATAGGTAAGGTGAAAGGCAATGGTACAAGTACACTGATACACAACTATGGTTTTGCAGATGAGGTACCGGCGTATGGCAATAATTATTATCGCCTTAAACAAACAGATATTGATGGCCATTTTGAATACAGCAATATTGTAAAAGTGTCTTTCAGTATAAAAGAATTAGTAATGGGCAATGTTTACCCTAACCCTGCAAAAGATGTATTGACCTATTCAATATTTTCTCCTGAAAACAAACAACTGTTATTACATCTGTCGGATATTTCAGGAAGGATCTTAATAAATAAAATGATCACTATAACTAAAGGAACTAACCAGCTTCAATTAAATATTTCACGTTTTGAAAGTGGGAATTACCAGATGAGCATTATTAATATGGATACAAATGTGAGGTTAAATAAACAGGTAATTATTTTACGCTGATAATATAAGTTTTACTAAAGCGGGTGTTAGTGAATGGTCAATTATAGAATGGTCAATGTTTTCAAAATTGACCATTCAATTCAAGGAGTAAAAAACATTTTTTATGAAAAAGATACTTTCACTTTCTTATTTCTTATTGCTGAT
Organism: Ferruginibacter sp.; assembly: GCA_040003485.1. Lineage (GTDB taxonomy): Bacteria > Bacteroidota > Bacteroidia > Chitinophagales > Chitinophagaceae > Ferruginibacter. Next base: position 23,676 of record JBDUCK010000014.1, read on the forward strand.
TTCTTATTTTTCATTTTCTCAAACTGTAGGCATTGGTACTGCGAACCCCGACAGCAGGGCTATTCTGGATGTACGGTCTACCAGTAAAGGCATTTTATTTCCACAGCTTACTACCACACAACGCAATGCCATTAGCAACCCGCCCAATGGTATGCATATTTTTAATACAGACGACCACTG
>JBDUCK010000173.1:0-7195 GCA_040003485.1 Ferruginibacter sp.
TGGGGCTCCCAAAACAAACCAATGTCTCTTTTAAAAAAACCATTACTTAAAATAACGGCAGCACCCAAACTGAATGATGGCACAAAATAATTTTTATAATTCTGGGCATTTACCGAAATGCGCATTTCCAGGTAGTCGCCACGGCTTCCGATATAGCCGCCCTGTTCTTTTGAATAAATATCCTGGCCCATACTATTTATGTGCCAGCGCCCGTCTTTTGTCTTCGTCCACTTACCATCTTTTTTATCCTGGATAGCACTTATTTTATTATTAAGTGTGTTAGCCGGAATTTTTTTCAGGTCACTTACCTGGTTTATAAAAAAACTTACCTGGTAATAACGGGTAGCAGCAAATGCTTTACGTAAAGTATACTTTGCGGTATAGCTTACCAAGCCAATAATATTAATAGTATCCTGTTCTAATTTTAACGCTGCAAGGTTACCTTGCTGCAAAAAATAACTTAAACTCTTTTGCGGATAAACCTGCACTCTTATTTTTTTTCTGCCGGCCGAATCGGCCAGGTAGTCTATTCGTTTGGATGTTAGCTCATCAGACAGGGTATCTTCCAATGTGGCGATAGCTACAAAAAAATCATGAAGCAATGAGTCCATATTTATTATTTTATCAAGGTCTGCAATATCACTTAATTGTATCTGCATCCTGTTTCCATTACCCAGGTCAAAACTAAAATCCCGTTTAAAATAACCTGCGGAAATATTAAAAGTTTGCTCTGTTTTACTGGCTTGGGGCTGATCCTGGGCAATAGAAGTTGCTGTGATGCTGAGTGAAAGCATCATTAATACCACATTTTTTTTCATAACTAATTTTTTAAGAAAATTTTAATTTTAAAAGTACCTGCATAGGTATTTCCGGAGGCAACCGGAGAAATCTTTTGGTTATTGCTACCCCATTGCCGGGTTGAAATCTCATTAGGGGTAATTTGCCCTTCGGCAGATTCCAATTCATTTATATGTACAACTTTTAATTTTCTCTTAACCGGTACAGATACTACCGCTACTGCACTATCTACGGGCATTATAACAAAAGATTTTACCTGGCTATCTTCTATACCCGATATCGCAATAATTTTTATACCGGCATCATCTAATTTTATATCATGGTTAAATAGCAGTCGATTTTTTATAGCACCCGCCTGACTTACCCTATTCTGTATTTCCACTTTTTTAATAGATGGCAGGGCAATATTTTCCGGCCTGGAAATTATGGAAGCAGAAACAGGCAGGCTGATACCCGGCTTTTGCTGCACCGTTTCATTGACGATATTATTATTATTTTTTGTCCATAGCAGTGATAAGCATAATACCAGCAGCAAAGATGCAGCAGCCCAATACCAATAAATATTTTTGGGTGCTTGTTTTTCTCTTAAACGATTGGATAATTTTTCCCAGGCAACCTCATTACCTGCCACCCCTGTTTCAGCAGAGGGTTCTAAAGTCTCCAGTTTATTTTGCCAGTTATGGAATTCATTTTGTTTGTCGTGTAACATACCCGGTATCTTTTTGTAATAACATTTTTTGTAATAATGATCTCGCCTTGCTAAGCTGAGATTTGGATGTGCCTTCTGAAATACCAATTAATGCTGCTATTTCTTTATGCCCCATCCCCTCTATTGCATATAAATTAAAAACAGTACGGTAGCCAAGCGGCAAGAGTATTATCAAATTAAAAATTTCCGATGCAGATAAATTATTCAGTGCCTCTTCCTGTAAGGGTATTTCTTCTGCCGCATTTTCAGTAACAATATTGAATACGTTTTTTTTCCGTAGAAATACAAGACATTCATTTACCATAATTTTTTTAACCCATGCATAAAAAGCACCATCGCCCTGGTAATTAAATCCTGCAAGGTTTTTAAATAACTTATAAAACCCATCGAGCAAAATTTCTTCCGCATCTTCTTTTTTCTTTACATACCGCAGGCATACCAGCAGCATCTTACCATACAACTGATCAAACAGGCACTTCTCGGCAGCCATGCATCCTTTCTTTGCTTCTTTTACCAGTTCATTTGTATCCATGAAATATTTTAGTAGCTGCTTACCGGGTTATATTATTCATAATGCAGTTTACTGAAAAACGGTTGCCTTGTAAAAAAAAATATCAACTAAAACAGACAATTAATTAAAATAACAGGGTTAGGCATTTTATCCGCAAAGCTTTCCTCGTACTGAATTACTCTTTATTTACTTTTTTGTCTTGATGCAAAAAAGATAAAAAAAATCAAGGCCTCATAAAAATGCGAACTAAGCACCTAATCCTAGAAAATAATTTTATTTGCTGACGGATTAAAATGTTTGTGTGCAGGCTTATGCAATTGTTTCATAAGTTCAAAATTGCAGGCGAACAAAATAAGTAGCCGGTTTGTTGTCTGAAATCAACAACGGCTTTAAACGCTTTTTGTCCCGTTAAAATCGATTTATGAACGACACAATGATTCAGTATTTTCACTGGTATATACCTGCAAATGGCTTGTTATGGAATGAAGTAAAAGAGAAAGCGGCCTGGTTGGCAGAAATAGGAATTACAGCGGCCTGGCTACCTCCGGCATATAAAGCAGCCGCAGGCCGCTATAGCGTGGGTTATGATGTGTATGATCTTTATGACCTCGGCGAATTTAATCAGAAAGGAGCTGTAAAAACAAAATACGGAAGCAAAAAAGATTACCAGCAAGCCATTACAGCACTTCAAAAAAATAATATCAAGGCTATTGCAGACATCGTTTTAAATCACAAGGCCGGTGGTGATGAAACAGAAAAATTTATGGCCGTAAAAGTGGATAGTGAAGACCGGAATAAAAATATTTCGGAGCCGGTAGAAATTGAAGCATTTACTAAATTCACCTTTCCCGGCAGGGCCGGAAAATATTCTGATTTTATATGGACATTTCCCTGCTTTACCGGCGTAGATTATAATCATACTGCCGACGAAATTGCTATTTATAATATTCAGAATGAATGGGGCAATGATTGGGAAGAGATGATTGATACAGAAAAAGGAAATTATGATTATCTCATGTTTAATGACATAGAATTCAGAAACCCCGCTGTTAGAGAAGAGCTCTATTGTTGGGGGCTTTGGCTTTTAAAAGAAACAAATATTGACGGCTTTCGGCTGGATGCAGTAAAACATATTACACCAACATTTTTTAATGAATGGCTGGACAGGCTTAGAAATGACACCGGCAAAGAAATTTTTGCAGTAGGCGAATATTGGGCGCCGGGCCTTTTACCGGCTTTATTGCGGTATGCAGAGGTAACAGAAGGGCGGATGAGTTTATTTGATTCTACTCTTCAACATAAATTCCATAACGCTTCCAATGGGGGAAATGATTATGATATGCGCCAACTGTTTGACAAAACACTTACCAAAGCCCGTCCGGATATATCCGTTACTGTGGTAGATAATCATGACACCCAGCCATTACAGGCGCTTGAAGCCCCGGTGGAGTTTTGGTTTAAACCAATTGCCTACGCCATCATCCTGTTGCGGAAGGATGGATATCCATGTATTTTTTATCCTGACCTGTTTGGAGCGTCTTACAAAGACAAAGGAAAAGATGGAAATGAATATGAAATAATACTTAAAAAAGTAGAAGAACTGGAAGCACTTATCCGGGCACGTAAGCAGTTTGCTTATGGCATGTAACTGGATTATTTTGATCATGCCAACTGTATTGGTTTTACCCGGGATGGAGATGAAGAACATGATGGCTGTGCTGTACTTATTTCAAACGGCGAAGCCGGAAATAAAAAAATGGAAATGGGAAAAAGATATGCGGGAAAAGTATTTATAGATGCGCTGAAAAAAGTGAGCGCCGAAGTAATAATAAATGAAGAAGGATGGGGAGATTTTTTTATAAATGCCGGCACCGTAAGTGTCTGGATAAATAAAGACCAGTCAGCACTTTTTGTATAGCCGTTTAAAAGCACAATTTATTATCGGGTATATTTGCATCGTTATTGCCCGATAGTGTAACGGTAGCACCTCAGATTCTGATTCTGCTAGTCTTGGTTCGAATCCAGGTCGGGTAACAAAATGGACAAATCGATTCTTTAGTTTGCCCATTTTATTTTAATCATGCCGCATACCTTCTGCAACTTTAAAAACATGCAGTATGTAAGGAAATAAAGCCTCCATGGTTTCTGCTGCGCCTTTTGGAGAACCGGGTAAGGTAATGACCAATGTGTTATTGATGAACCCACAAACGCCTCTTGATAACATAGCATAAGGCATGCGCTCCTGTCCATAACTTCTTGCCGTTTCCATAACGCCCGGTATTTCACGTGTCAGTAAAGGTTTGATGGCATCAGGTGTTATATCCCTGGGTGAAAGGCCTGTACCGCCAACAAAGACAAGCAGGTTGCAATCAGTATTGGCATACGCTTTTGCTTTTTGCTGTATCAGTTCAAAATCATCTGGTATTGTGGTGTAGTCAATTATTTCAATGTTATTCTTCTTTAATTTTTCAACAACTTTTAATCCTGCCGTATCTTCTTTTATACCTTTTATGACACTGTCTGAACAAACGATCACAACCGATTTTAAGCCGGCAACCTGCTGATCACTGAAATCTGTTTTGCCACCCTTTTTTGATACTAATTTTATGGTGGAAATATAAACGCCTTTATCAATAGGCTTAAGCATATCATAAACAGTAAGAGCAGCAACAGCTGCGCCATGCATAGCTTCTACTTCTACGCCGGTTTTATAAATGGTGTGCACTTCTGCTTTTATATGAAGTTGCAGCCCTTCTGTTTCATAAGTGAATACTGCAAATTCTATGGGCAAAGGGTGACAATCAGGAATGGTATCGCTTGTTTTTTTTATTGCCAGTAAACCCGCAGCCCTGGAAAATTCAAAAATATCGCCTTTAGGAACTTTTCTTTCATTGGCAGCTTCAATGGTTTCTATTTTAGAAACTACAACAGTTGCTATTGCAATTGCCTGGCGTAAACTGTTTGATTTATGTGTGATGTTGACCATTATTTATTTTCTTTCCATTGATAAGTATCATTCTCAAAAATTTCTTTTCCCCATACCGGTAGTTCGGCTTTTATGCGCTCTACGGTTTCTTCGCATGCGTCAATAGCCATTTTTCTGTGTTTGGAAGAAGTAAAAACAAAAAGGCATATTTTGCCGGCGGCAACCTTACCCAGGCTATGATGTACATGCATACATACCAGGGCATATTTTTCAAAAATATCTTCCCGGATTTTATGCATTTGCATTAAAGCCATTTCTTCATGTGCCGTATATTCAATAGCTACAACCGTTTCGCCTTTTATTTCATCTGCCCTAACCTGTCCAAGAAAAATGCTGTGGCCACCAATATCAGTTTTGGTTTGATGCTTTGCAATACTTTCTCCAATGAAAGCAGGGTCGATAGCGCCAGGTACGAAAATATTTTTAAGTTTTTTTTCTTTCATTTAATTGATTCTGTTGCTAAAGGTAATTGATAGATCTTTCTATATACCGAAGTAAAATATGTTTTTCAGCGTGTCATAGCTGTCAAAGTTTTTTTTCTAATTCGTTTTGTAAATCGCCTGAAGCTGTTGTTTTTTTGTTAGTGAGATTTGTCCAAAGGTAGATTGTAGGTGGGGATGAAAATGATAAAATTATTTAGAGGAAATTCGTCACCCGATGTAACATCGCCATTACTTGCCCAGAGACGGGACAAGGTAGCCGGGAAAATAATTAGTAGAAATTATTGCCCAGCTGCTTTAAGATAAAAAGGTAGACTACGGAAAAAGGTCGGCTTTTGTTTGCCGGGCCCTTGGCAGAATTATTGTATATACTAATTTCTACTTTCACTTTTAACCTTGTTATAAAATGGACCTTAGAAAAGAAGATCTGCCTGCTACTTTACAGGCATTTGAACTACTGGATAATAAAGAAATTTTTTTAGCTGAGCAGGTGGTAAACAACCAGTCGGAAATAGAATTATTCACCGCCAGGTATGCCGGAAAACTCATAAAAGCAAAAACGATGGTTGCCGCAGAAAACCGCAGTAGCTATGGAAACGCCCCTACTCAACGACGAAGATCCTCCGCCAACATTATTATCATATTCATTATTCTTATTTTCCTGGCACTTGTGATCTATGGTTTTTACACGGGCTGGTTACAGGAAAAATTGCATTTAAAAGTGTGACCTTATAACAAATGAATTTAATAGACCCTTAAAGGCAAAATGATGTACCCTTATGCATAATTTAAAATTGCATTTTATTATTTCTTTGACTATTCTTTCAGCATAGGTTTTTTAGCGTAAAGTATCTGAAATGCTTTGTACACGCTGTTATGTAATATGGTCAGGTGATTTTCTGCTGGCAATGATACAAAGCTTATTTGCAGATTGTTTCCCCCCGGTGTTTCAAGAATTTTACTAAGGTTTCTTGCATCATCTTCCATCTGCTTTCCTTCACTACCCACTGATATATATATCTTATTTTTTTTGCCGGTTTGCTTTTTCCATAGCTTTGGTGCGGCTGTCAAAAGTGATTCATTATCCCACCATAAACTTGGGCTTACAATAATATAATTATCAAACAAGCCGGGGTTTTTCAGCAATACTTCGGTGGCAAATAATCCGCCCAGGGATTGGCCAATAATTGTTTTACTATTATTTACCTTATATTTTTTTTGAATAAATGGCTGCAGTTCTTTTTCTATAAATTTCATAAACTTGGCAGAACTGCCCGTGGTTGGATAGTCCTTTTTATCCTGGGCAATTGTGGTAGGAAATGTAAGATCTCTTCTTCTATCTACATTTGCAATGCCCACCACAATTGATTTAGGCATCACTTCTATCATTGTCAAAAACTGAACAATACCTACGACATGAATGAAATCTTCATTTACCGATCCATCTAAAAGATAAATAACAGGATAAATAATTGCAGAGTCCGGGGAATATCCTTCAGGCAAATAAATATTTACCGTCCTGGTTTCATTTAATTCAGCAGACTGAATTTTATCAATCACACCCAATACAAAGGGTTCCTGGCTGTTTGCCAGTTTTGCTTTATCATTTTGTGCAAACAGGGTGTTTGCAAAAAGGATTGCCAGGAAAAATATTATTCTTTTTTTTATCATCATTTATTTGCTAAAATTATTTAAAATTATGGCTGCCATAACCGTTGCTAAATGTAAATAAAATTTCCCTGTTGGTTCAA
>JBDUCK010000174.1:0-7190 GCA_040003485.1 Ferruginibacter sp.
TCGTTATGTTGGTGGTACGGCGATACAGGTTTTTGCACCTGGTAATGATTTAATAAAACAGCCGAAGTACGGGTATCTTCTGCAAGAATAAGATCTACACTTTTTAAAATTTCGATAGCCCTGAACGTAATATCGGCAAGGTTGCCTATTGGTGTGGGGACGATGTAGAGCATGGTAATTAGCTAATTTGATAATTAGCTAATTTGCTAATTAAAATTCGAAGATCAAAAAATAATATAGGGCTTTCAAATAACGAAAACCTATTAGCATATCAGCACATCAGCTAATTAGCCAATTGTTACCTCAAACATTTCCATTACCGGATTTGCCAATAATTTTTTAGCTGCGGCTGTTGCAAGCTCCGCTGCTTCTTCTTTTGAAGCCGCTTCTATTTTTAGATCTATGTGTTTGCCTATTCGTACATCGCATATTGCATTCAATTGTAAATTCTGCAATCCACCTAATACTGCCTTGCCCTGGGGATCGAGCAAATTCTGCAATGGCATTACTTTTACCTGAGCTGAAAATATCATTAATTTTTATTTTTAAAAATCAAAGATAAAATAATGTAGGCTATAAAAATAATGGGCACGGCCAGCCAATGAAAAATTAATACTGCTACAAGTGAAAATACAATCAGAATTATTTTTGATAAATTATTTTTCAGCGAAAGATCTTTAAACTTCAAAGCCATTAGTGGCAGCCTGCTTACCATCAACCAACAAACGGCCAGGATGAGTGCATACAATACCCATTTATTCAGCAACAGGTTAACAACGGTGACATTTTCTGTGTTCCAATATATCATTGGAAGGGACGCAATTAGCAACCCGACTGCAGGTATTGGTACGCCTTTAAAACCATATTGGTGACTTTTATCCAAATTGAATCTTGCCAAGCGGTAAGCTCCTGCAACCGCAATAAGCAAAGATGGCATTAACCAAATGATAGACACATCAATTCCTGATTCTTCTTTGGCAAAACTCATTCTTAAAAACTGGTAAATTATCATGGATGGTGCCACGCCAAAACTTACCACATCTGCCAGGGAGTCTAACTGCCTACCCATTTCGGAAGTTGCATTAAAAAGTCTTGCTACAAAACCATCTAAAAAATCCACTACGGCTGCAATACCAATAAATAATGAGGCCTGCCATATTTTTTCAGGAATGTCTACGAATTGTGCGCCATCGGCACTATATTGAATTTCAATACCATTTTGTAGTGTTACAATAATTGCAAGGCAACCAAAAACCAGGTTGAGCAGGGTAAATAAATTGGGAATTTGTTTCATGATTTAAAAAGACCACCGACGACGGACCACCGACAACCGAAGGACTATATTATTTTAAACTGTTTTTTATAAATAAAACTTACATCGAAGTGGCGCTTGTTCTAAAGATAGGTAACAGTTAGCTTTTCATCAACGCCTCAATTTGCTATACTGTTATCGGGATATTCTTCATTAGATCTTTATTGCCATTTTTTGTGATCCAGAAATTATTTTCAATGCGCACTCCCATGTTTTCTTCTTCTATATAAATACCTGGCTCTATAGTGAAAACCATACCTGCTTTTATTGGTTCAGTTCGGGTGCCAAGGTCATGTACGTCTATGCCAAGGTGATGGGAAATACCGTGATATAAATATTTTCTGTAAGCCCTGTTTTCCGGGTCTTCATTTTTAATATCTGACTTCTTTAATAACCCTATCTTTTGAAAAACCACTGAAGCTTCATCACCAACTTTTTCTGTATAATCAACAATGCTAATACCGGGCTTTAAAATACTTGCAGCATAATGATGCAAATGCAGGCAGGCATTGTACACTGTTTTTTGCCTGCGGCTAAATTTCCCGCTTACCGGAACAGTACGGGTTAGATCAGCACAATAATTTCCATATTCTGCACCAAAATCCATTAACAACAATTCGCCCTCCTTACACTCCCGGCTGTTTTCCACATAGTGCAGCGTCCTTGCCCTGTCGCCGCTTGCGATAATAGACCCGTAAGCCGGTCCACCAGACCGCTGCAATAAAAAGGAATGATATATCTCTGCTTCTATTGCGTATTCCATTACGCCTGGCTTTATAAACTGAAGCAATCGTCTGAAAGTGATGTCAGTGATATCAATAGCCTTTTGTATAACTTCTACTTCTAAGGCAGATTTTATAGCCCTGAGATCTTTTAATATCCTGGCACTTCTTTTAAAGTTATGTAAAGGATAACGTTGCTTCATCATCTCCGCATAGCGATAATCCCTTACGGCAATAAGATTTGATTTTCGGTCGTTCTCATTACTGTTTAAATAAATGGCTTCAGCAATATGAATCCATGGCTGCAACAACGCATCCAAGGCATCTAACCATACAATAGTTTGTATACCGGAAATCTCCTGTGCTTCGTTTACCCGTAAGCGGTGGCCATCCCATTTTTCTTTCATTTCATTTGGCCGTACAAGTACTAACACCTCTCTGTATTTAGGATCGGGATTATCAGGACACAACACCAGCATAGTATCTTCCTGCTCTATACCGGTGAGCCAGAATAAATCAGAATTTTGTTTGAATTTATGTAATGAATCACCATTATTGGGTAGCTCATCATTACTATTAAAAATGGCAATAGCATTTTTATCCAACCTGTCTATAAATCTTTTACGATTTTGACTAAAAATTTCTGAATTTAAAGGAAGGTATTTCATGAACTAAAATTTTGGTGATGAATGCAAAACTTTTTTAATTATTATAGATACACAATATACGGCTAATCCCTTTTTGAAAAAATCTGAAAACTATTTTATTACTGAAAACAGAATTAAATAAAAAATAATGTTATTCCAGCGTTCAAGGTAGTTATGCAAACACGCAATCTTATTATTTACCAATTTTCCTGATAAAAAATAATCTTATTTCAAGAGAATGACTTGTTAATAAAACTATGTTTAAAAATCATGCGTGCTTTTAAAAAATTTACCAAAGTTTAAGGGCAAAATATAAATATTACATGTAAATGGAAAGGCCATAAATAACTGCATAAACTATGCATACACTACCTTTACAAAATTCACTAAAAGACGCTTGCTATGTCCATACTGACAATGCCCGAAGCTCCTGCAAAAGCTTTGGGGCAATTAGGTTTGCATTCTACCAAACCAGTACACTACCAGCTTACCCCCGAAGAACTTACAACCCAGGCTTTACACAGGAACGAAGGGATTTTAAATGACACTGGTGCCCTTGTAATTAACACAGGTAAATTTACCGGAAGAAGCCCGAAAGATAAATTTACCGTAAAAGATGCTCTTACCGAAAACACAGTGTACTGGAACGATTTTAATATTGCCATTGAAGAAAAATTTTTCTTTCAGCTAAAAGAAAAAATGCTGAATTATTTAACTGATAAAGAAGTATGGGTTCGGGATTGCTATGCTTGTGCCGATGAAAATTACCGCCTGAGTTTACGGGTAGTAAATGAAAATCCGTGGAGCAATTTATTTTGTTACAATATGTTTATCCGTCCGGATGAAAAAGAACTGGAAAGTTTTTCGCCACACTGGCATATTATCCAGGCACCTGGTTTTAAAGCCGATCCCAAAGTAGATGGTACCAGGGCAGAAAATTTTGCCATAATAAGTTTTACACATAAAACTATATTAATTGGTGGAACAGGTTATACCGGTGAAATGAAGAAAGGGGTTTTCTCTATGCTCAATTATGTTTTGCCTCAACGTGCGAATGTATTAAGCATGCATTGCAGTGCCAACGTGGGCGCAGCAGGCGACACTGCTATATTTTTCGGCTTAAGCGGAACCGGTAAAACTACCTTAAGTGCAGACCCTAACCGTAAACTGATTGGTGATGATGAGCATGGATGGACGGCAGATACGGTTTTTAATTTTGAAGGCGGGTGTTATGCAAAAACAATAGACCTGAGTGAAGAAAAAGAACCGGAAATATTTCATGCCCTCAGGCCGGGTGCATTGGTAGAGAATGTTGGTTTTTTAACCGGGACAAATAAAATAGATTTCGCCAGTAAAAAAATAACAGAAAATACAAGAGTAAGTTACCCGCTGAGTTTTATCAGCAATGCGCTGGAACCATCTATTGGAAAAACACCCAAAAATATATTCTTTCTTACAGCAGATGCTTATGGCATTTTGCCGCCTATAAGTAAATTGACAACCGGCCAGGCAATGTATCAATTTATAAGCGGATATACAGCAAAAGTAGCAGGCACAGAGGCAGGCGTTACTGAACCAAAATCTACATTTAGTGCATGTTTTGGGGCACCATTTTTACCCCTGCATCCTGGACAGTATGCAGAAATGCTTGGAAAAAAAATGACAGAGCACAATGTAAATGTGTGGATGATAAATACTGGCTGGAGTGGCGGCCCTTATGGCATAGGGCAACGAATGAAGCTATCTTATACCCGTGCTATGATTACAGCTGCATTAGAAGGGAAATTAGACAATATTGAATTTGAAATACATCCTGTATTTGGAATGCAGATGCCGAAAGAATGCCCCGGCGTACCTTTGGAAGTACTAAATCCCAGAAATACCTGGGCTAACAAAGAAGAGTATGATGCTAAAGCTAAAGATCTTGCAAAAGAGTTTATAAAAAATTTTGATAAATATGCAGGTGGTGTAACTGCTGAAATATTAGCTGCAGCGCCAAAAATCTGATTAATTTTTTCACCAAAAAATCCCCTGAAAATCAGGGGATTTTTTTTACCCTTTACGAAGTACACAATTTGTCGATTATCGTTTTCAATAACGGTTTTTTAATGGTAACTCCAGCTTTTTTTCAAGCACAACGTGTTATTAATATTTCTGGCACAATATTGCTACTATGATGTTATACCTCTAAATACTTTTTAAAAAAATATTATGAAAAACAATTTTTTATTTATTGTAATGTTAACGGCTATGAGTTGTATGACTGTGCAGGCTGAGGCCCAAACAAAGAGCAGGGCGGGAAAAGATGCTCTAATAGGTGCTGGTGCTGGTGCCCTTACAGGCGTAGCGGTGAGCAAACATAAAGGCAAAGGCGCTTTTATTGGGGGTGCTGCAGGCGCAGTGGGCGGTTATGCATATGGAAAACACCAGGATAAGAAAAAAGGAAGAAAGATTGTGAGAAAGCATCATTGATCTGATTATATTTTTTGTAATATAAATAAGCCCCGTTTTTTAAATGGGGGTTTATTTTAAGGGTAAGCACAAGAAACATTTTAAATAAATAATCGTTGAATATGTGTTATTTTATTCTAGATAAGTTTTATGAAATTTTGTAGATAGGTTGTTTGGGTTATATCAATACTTAAATTACAGTGGCATTCTAAAGAATTCGTTTATCACAAAATCAACCCACAAAGTGCTGCGGTTGTTATCACTAATTCTGTAAATTATTGCAGGTAAATTTTTCTGTAGGAGAATTAGAATTCCATTTCCGGAATATCAGTTTCTATGAAAAGTGTACCGATGGTTTTTGAAACAATTTCATCAACACTTACACCGGGCGCCCGTTCCAGTAGTTTGAAACCTTTATTGGTTATATCAATTACTGCCAGGTCTGTAACTATTTTTTTTATGCATCCTACACCTGTAAGTGGTAAGGTACACACAGGTAATAGTTTGCTTTCTCCTTTTGGATTAGTGTGCATCATGGCAACAATAATATTTTTTGCACTTGCTACTAAATCCATTGCCCCACCCATTCCTTTAACCATTTTGCCCGGGATTTTCCAGTTAGCAATATCTCCCTTCTGGCTTACTTCCATTGCACCCAATACAGTTAAATCCACTTTTCCTGAGCGTATCATTCCAAAGCTTAATGCGCTGTCAAAAAAAGCTGAACCAGGTAATGTAGTAATAGTTTGCTTTCCGGCATTTATTAAATCTGCATTCTCTTCCCCGTCTAAAGGAAAAGGGCCCATCCCAAGCAATCCATTCTCACTCTGAAGTACAACATCGATACCCGCAGGTATGTAGTTAGCAACCAAAGTTGGAATTCCTATGCCAAGATTGACATAAAAACCATCTTTTAATTCCCTGGCAATTCTTTGTGCAATCTGGTATTTATTTAAAGCCATACGCATGTCCCCTAAAGGGAAACTTAGATTTAAAGTTTATAATTTTATTTAATCACTTTGATTTTGGCTTTTCCAAAAAAGTGGTAATTATTTAGCTTACTTCAAAAATCCCCTTTCAATGTTTTTGGGGGGCTCTTACCGTTCGCTGTTCTATCCTTTTTTCATAATTTTTTCCTTCAAAAATACGATGAACATAAATGCCGGGTGTATGAACCTGGTTAGGGTCCAGCTCGCCGGCAGGCACCAATTCTTCTACTTCTGCTATCGTTATTTTTGCGGCCATAGCCATCAGCGGATTAAAGTTCCTGGCTGTGTCTTTGTAGATCAGGTTGCCCTGTGTATCTCCCTTCCATGCTTTTATTATTGCAAAATCAGCATCAAAAGCGTATTCAAGTAAATAATCTTTTCCGTTAAATCTTCTCAATTCTTTTCCGGTGGCTACCTCGGTACCAACACCCGCAGGCGTATAAATTGCAGGCATCCCATAACCTGCTGCCATGCATCTTGTTGCCAGGGTTCCCTGCGGAATTAATTCTACTTCTAATTCTCCGCTAAGCAATTGTCTTTCAAATTCAGCATTCTCACCAACATAGGATGCGATCATTTTTTTTACCTGTTTTTGCTGAAGCATCAACCCAATACCAAAATCATCTACCCCGGCATTATTAGAAATACAAGTCAAATTTTTTACGCTCTTTTTTACCAATGCTGCAATGCATTTTTCCGGTATACCACATAAGCCAAACCCACCCAGCATAATAATGTCGCCGTCTGTTATATCTGCTATTGCTTCATCAGCATTATTGTACACTTTATCCATAGCAATATTTGTTGGTTATTGACTTTCTGTATTTTTATACCTGTCCTTGGTTTTTCTGGCTATCATAGAATCCAGCATTTGCTTCATCTCATCATCATGTTTTAAATAATAATTGTAACTGTTGTAAAAATCTTCTTTACTAATGTGGTGAATTTTGAATATTTCTTTCTGCAGTTTGACATTTTCAACAGGCAGTTTTTTAGAACTGTCCTTAGAAATAAAATCAGTTGTAAAAGCATCTGCTTTCATATAATCCCACAAAACTTCCTGCATTTT
>JBDUCK010000175.1:0-7151 GCA_040003485.1 Ferruginibacter sp.
AATGTTTGGGCGGTACCTTCGGGCCGGTCCGCCGCGGCGGATGCAATCTTTTTTCGTTCCTTAAAAAGGATTTCCGCTTCAATCCCTAACGCAATCATATTTTATCATTAACATTACAGCTGAATAAAAGAATAAATGAACTTTAAAGCCCAGCACATTTCTTACGGTCAAACAAAATCTTTCTCTAAAATTGTATTAGATTATTTAAACAATGCCACTCCGCTGCGTCCTTTTTATAACTACCCCGCCAGCATTGATGGATTAAAAAAAACTATTGAAGAAAGGAAAGCTTATCCAACAAATAGAAGCGTTCTTGTAGAGCAATTAAAAAATCAATACAGGTCCCTGCAAACCTCAGATGCTGTAAAAGCCAATATCACTGCACTTTTAAGCGAAAACACTTTTACCATTTGTACAGCGCATCAGCCCAATATTTTTACCGGCCATCTCTATTTTATTTATAAAATTCTTCATGCCATAAAGCTGGCAGATGAACTAAAAGCACAAATTGCAGGCTGTAATTTTGTGCCGGTATATTATATGGGCAGCGAAGATGCAGACCTGGAAGAACTGGGTGAAGTATACATCAACGGAAAGAAATATACCTGGAAAACAGAACAGAAAGGTGCTGTAGGCAGAATGAAAATTGATAAGGCATTTATTGCGCTGATAGATGAAATAGAAGGGCAGTTAGGGGTTGAAAAATTCGGCGCTGAAATTTTATTATCCGTAAGAAAAGCTTACACCATAAATAAAACAATTGAACAGGCAACCTTTGAATTTGTAAACGAATTATTTGGCGAATATGGCCTGGTGATTTTATTGCCCGATAATACGGTTCTTAAAAATGAGTTTAGTGGCGTAATAAAAAAAGAATTAACCGAGCAGTTTTCCAGCAAAGCAGTTGCAGAAACGATAGCCCAATTTCCGGCAGAATATAAAGTGCAGGCTGCAGGCAGGGAACTTAATATGTTTTACTTAAAAGATGACAGCAGGGAGCGGATAGAAAAAGGGAATAGTGAATGGGCAGTGTTCAATACCACTACAAGTTTTAAAAAAGATCAATTATTTGAAGAGCTGAAAAATTATCCTGAGCGTTTTAGCCCCAACGTTATCCTCCGGCCCGTTTTCCAGGAAATGATATTACCCAACATTGCTTTTATAGGTGGTGGTGGCGAACTGGCTTACTGGCTGGAGTTGAAAAAAGTATTTGAAGCGGTGCAGGTGCCATACCCGGTTTTAATTTTAAGAAATTCTTTTACGATTATACCAAAAAAAATAGGGGATAAAATAGCAGCGTTGAAGTTAGATGCGGTAGATTTTTTTGAAAAAGAAAGCGATTTAATTAATGCACTGGTAAAGCGTCAGTCAACTTTAAAACTGGAGGTGGAAGAAGAAAAATCTGGACTTCAGGAATTATATGCCAGGATACAATCTGCTGCAAACCTTGTGGATATTACATTACAGGCACATGTTTCTGCATTGCAGACACAGGCATTAATGCGGATTGAATTGCTGGAGAAGAAAATGCTGAAAGCAGAAAGAATAAAATTTGAAGCACAGCAAAGGCAGATCACCAAAATAAGGATTGCTCTCTTTCCCGGCAATGGCTTGCAGGAAAGGGTGGACAACATACTTCCTTATTACAGTATTTTCGGTAAAGAACTCATTGGAATGCTTTATAAAAATTCAAGAGGGTTGCAACAGGATTTTTGTATCGTGACAGAAGATTAAATTTCGTATACAATTATGGCTAGAATACTGGCAATAGACTATGGAGGAAAACGAACCGGCATTGCAGTTACTGATCCCCTGCAGATAATTGCCACCGGCCTTACCACTATTGTCTCCCAGGAACTGATCCCGTTTTTAAAAAAATATTTTCAGCAGGAACAGGTAGAGTTGATCATTATAGGCCTGCCTAAAAATTGGGATGAATCGGATACACATGGCACGCCGTTAGCCGAGGCAGCTATAAAAAAAATACAAAAAGAATTTCCCGAAATGCCTTTAAAAACGGTTGATGAACGCTACACTTCTAAAATGGCAAAAGATGCTATGCTTCAAATGGGCATGAAGAAGAAAGATCGCCGTGATAAAAAGCTAGTAGATGAAATTGCTGCCACAATTATGTTGCAGGAATATATGCAGAGCCTCAACTTCTAAAGGCTGACCTGCTTACCTTATCCCCGTTATCAATTATCTTTGCGGATAAATAAATAAAAATAACAAACCCTTAGGGTAATATAAGATTTTATGATTTTACCGATAGTAGCATATGGATCGCCCATTTTAAGAAAAGTTTCTGCCGATATAGCACCGGATTATCCAGGCCTGGAAAAGCTGATATCAGAAATGTGGGAAACCATGTACAACAGCAATGGTGTGGGTTTGGCTGCCCCACAGGTAAATAAGGAGATCCGCCTTTTTGTTATGGATAGCGAGCAGATTTTTGCAAACCAGGAAGATGATGAAAAAGGAAAATATCCTGATGACCCCGGTTTTAAAGGCGTATTTATTAATGCGCATATAACTAAACTTGATGGCGAAGAATGGAGCTATAATGAAGGCTGCCTCAGTATTCCTAAGATAAGGGAAGATATTATCCGCAATGAAATAGTTACTGTAGATTATATGGATGAAAATTTTAAATCTCATACCAAAACTTTTAATGGCATTACTGGTAGAGTAATTCTACATGAATATGATCATACCGATGGAAAATTATTTATTGATTATATAAAACCTTTAAAGCGCACTTTGATGAAGCGCAAGCTGGATGATATAAGCAGAGGCAAAATAAAAGTAGATTACCGGATGGTGTTTCCAAAGTGATTGAAATGCCTTCGACAAGCTCAGGCTGACAGCCAGTGTAATGTTGAGTAATGCCATCCTGAGCTTGTCGAAGGAGATTAACAAAGGCTGCTACAAATTGATACAATATTTATTATGTTTTTGTTTAAAAACATTTACAATAATTTGCAGGCATGAATAAATTTTTCATGCCTGTTTTTTTTGTATTTATGGCAAGCTGGTGTGCGGCACAATCCAAGGCTGATACCGCTATAGTTGGAAAAAAAGTAATAACACTTAGCACTGTAGTGTTAGATAATAAACTGAACGTTCCTGCATTTATCAACCGTATAAAAAATGACAGCAGTTTTTATAAAGCATTTAGAAACCTTCATATCCTTGGCTTTACCGCTTTAAATGATGTAAGAATGGTGGATAAAAAAGGAGAACTGCAGGCTTCATTAAAAAGCAAAACCAGGCAACTAAGAAAAGGCAATTGCAGAACGATGCAAACCCTGGAAGAAACGGTGACGGGCGACTTTTATACAGATGATCACCAATATAATTATTACACCGCACAAATGTATGCTTCGTTATTTTTTACTAAAGATTCGGTTTGTGGCGAAGATAATATTGTAAAAGGCAGAGAATTTTCTACCGCAGGAAAAAGCGGCATGGATAAACATAAGGAACAATTGAAAATGCTTTTTTTTAACCCGGGAAAAAAGATAAATGGCTTGCCATTTATGAGCAACAAAACCGCAATTTATGAAGATGATATGGCAGATAAATATGACATGGGTATAGATATGGATGTTTACAATAATACCAACTGCTACATATTTACGCAGAAAGTTAAACCTGGCCAGACAGACGGCGTAATAGTAGATGAAATGATTACCTGGTTCAACCAGGAAACTTATGAAGTGGTTGCAAGAAAATATTCGCTGAGTTATGATGCTGCTGTGTATGATTTTAAAGTAGATATGGAAGTACAGATGACAACCTTTAAAGGCTTGACAGTACCGGCTTTGATAAGGTATAACGGTAACTGGAAAGCTATTACCAAAAAAAGAGAACGGGGAATTT
Organism: Ferruginibacter sp.; assembly: GCA_040003485.1. Taxonomy (GTDB): domain Bacteria; phylum Bacteroidota; class Bacteroidia; order Chitinophagales; family Chitinophagaceae; genus Ferruginibacter. The sequence continues at coordinate 3,883 of JBDUCK010000175.1, forward strand.
TTACTGCGACTTTATTTGGCTTTGAGTAGAGATGGATTCACGCCCGCCTGAACGGAACGGGCAGGGATGATGATAGATACACAGATGATGATGGATACACGGACGACACGGATTGGAAAGATTAAAACGGATTTTTTAGTGAAATGTAAAGTCATTGCTAACGAAGTGAAAAGTCATTGCTAACAAAGTGTAAAGTCATTGCGAACGAAGTGTAAAGTTATTGCGAACGAAGTGTAAAGTTATTGCGAATGAAGTGTAAATTCATTGCGAACAAAGTGAAAACTCTTGCGAACGAAGTGTAAAGTCATTGCGAACAAATTGAAAAGTCATTGCGAACCAAGCGTAAAGTCATTGCGAGGAACGAAGCAATCTATCTACCGATAATAAGATTGCTTCGTTCCTCGCAATGACTCACATAAATAATAATGTGTGATGATTATATAGTAGCATAAAAAATCCGTTTTACCCGTTTCATCTGTGCATCCATCATTCTTAATTTTTTAACGGCAGATAAGAATAATTTTTACCAAACTCCATCATCTGTGCAAAAAAGCTGGTTGGATATTCAATCTTTACATCTATAATTTTATCTTCAGCCATAACGGGTACTAATTTTGGTTGAATAAAGCCACGGTAGGGTTTTACATTAAGCTTTGCGAAGCGTTCCAGCACTTCTTTATGCAGGGCAGCATCTACTTTCACCCCATAAGTTTCTACCAGGTTCTTACCGGCATTAAAATCCCCTTCAGATTTTACACGCTGTATTTCCCTCAGTAAGTCGCCAAAAAGAGATCTTAATTTATTGTAATCATTTATCTGTACATAGGTTTTGCCGCCTTTTTTTACAAAAGCTACTACGTTTTCAGCCTTTCCTTTTTCATACACCCATCTTGCATTCAACTGCCGGTTACGCATGTGTGCTTCTTCTACCTGGGCCCCAAGTTTCAGTCTTGTCAGTTGTGTCATCAGGCCATTCATCATGTAATTATCATACTCTGCTTTGCCCACTTCTACAGATGGGGAAACACCAATATCTACCAGCTTTTGATCCATTACATAGTAAAGCCCAACCAGGTCTGCACGGGCTTCTTCCAGGCAGGAAGCATAATTTTTTAAAGTCTTATCAGTTGTTTCTACTCCGGCATTTATCTGGCCGCTTGCATGACCAATACATTCATGCATATCGGTTTGTAAGTCTGCCGCCAGGTTTCCATATTTTCTCATCCGTTGTTTTACCGTATCATTCAATGCAAATTCATCCAGCAAACCGCCCTTTGCAGAAAGAACATTGTTTGAATAAATAATATTGCTGAGCGAAACAGATTTAGAGCCGTAGTCTTTTCTTATCCAGTCTGCGTTTGGCAGGTTAATGCCAATGGGTGTATTTGGCGCAGCATCGCCACACTCTGCAATCACGGTAATAGCTTTTGCGATAATTCCTTTTACATTTTTCTTTTTATGCTCCGGCATCAGCGGGCTGTTATCTTCAAACCATTGAGCCTGGTCGCCGATAGCTTTTATTCTTTTGGTAGCTTCCAGGTCTTTCATTGAAACCACGCTTTCAAAACTTCCTTTTTTACCAATCGGGTCAAGATAAACTTCTATAAAACCATTCACTACATCCATCCTGCTTGCAGTATCTTTCACCCATTCAATATTGTAATCATCAAAGGTTTTTAAGTCGCCGGTTTTATAATATTGAATTAATAAAAGCAATGTTTTTCTTTGCTGATCATTTTCAGCAACATCTGCAGCCTTCGCCAGCCAGCCTGTAATTTTTTCAATTGCTGCAGAATACATGCCCCCAACTCTCCACACTTTTTCTATCAATTGGCCATTTACTTTTGTCAGCTTACTGTTAAGCCCCCACGAAGCTGCATTGCCGGTAGTATTAAATTTTGCATAAAAACCTTCCACTTCTTTTTGGGTAACGCCTTCATAAAAATTTACTGAAGAGGCGGCAATATTATCAATGTCAGGTCTTAAATCTACAAGTTTTGGCTCCAAGGTTAAATCATAAACAATTGGCTGCAGCTTGTTTAAAAATGTCGCTACTGATTCTATTGTATCAAGCGGAAATCCTGTGCTGTCACTACTTTTGGCTATCTGAGTAAAATAATCTGCACTACATGCCGGCACAAATTTTTCATTACCATAATGGTGGTGATTACCATTGCTGAACCAAACACGGCCGCAATATTCTTCAAATTTTTTCCAGTCAGCAGCTGTTTTATCACCGGTGTAAGTACCATAAATATTTTCCAGCGATTTGCGAAGCATAATGCCATGCTTGCTCTTTTGATCATAAATAATATCCCGGCCGCAAAGCGCTGCTTCATATAAATAATAGGCCAGTTGTTTTTGTGGCAGTGTTAGCTCACTGAAACCCGGCACCTGGTATCGTAAGATCTGCAGGTCTGCAAATGCTTCTGCTTCTACTTTAAAACTGGTATCGTACGAAGCCGGTTTTACTTCCACCGATGTGTCGGTAAGCTTGGTTTCTTTGCTGCTGTTGTTGGTATTGCAAGAGATTACGGCAAATAGTACTACAACCAGGAGAATTAATTTTTCCCTGATGCTTATAAGTATTGAATTCATGGCAGGTTATTTTTTGTAATTGTCTAAAAATACTTAATTGATCTCATACAAAAAAAAGCAACAATGTAATAGCTGTCTTTTTGCAAGGAGATTTTTTTATGAGCCCGGCATAATAGCTATTATCTGCTTCATGGGCACAGTTTATCCTGAGGAAAGAAGGACACTCTTGTACTTCTGTTCTTTGTGAATCTTTTATCTTAGTGTAAAAATTTAATGTAAAGAGGCTGAGATTAAATCAAATACTGCAAAGAACCCTTTACATTTCTTTGTGCCTTAATGTGAAATAACCATCTTTGTATTCAATAATTTTTATGGACACATCCCAGCAAGTAACCAACCTTTTTTTATTAACCTTACCTATTGCGTGTATTGCCTGGACAGTTACGCATGAAGAAATATTTAAAGAACCACGAGACTATTGTCTGAAAAAATCGCAGACCTGTAAGACATTGCTTGAGCGTAAATTTTTTTATCTGTTTACCTGCGAATATTGTTTCAGCCATTATGTGACTGCGTTTTTTTTGATCATTACAAAATATCATTTAGTGTTTAATGACTGGCGGGGATATTTAGTAGGCGGCTTTGCCCTGGTGTGGCTCGCCAATATTTACATGAGTATTTTTGGGCTGGTAAGGGTGGGGATGAAAAAAGAAAAAATGGAAGCTGATATT
>JBDUCK010000176.1:0-7121 GCA_040003485.1 Ferruginibacter sp.
GAAAAAGATAAGGAGATCGACCTGGTTTACCGGCTGGGTTTTGGAAGATGCCGGCTAAGCGTTGCAGTGCCTAAGGAAACTCCGTATAATTCTGTCCAGGATCTGGAATGTTTAAAAATTGCGACTACCTATGCACACCTTACTCAATCATTTTTAAACAAGAACAAGGTTTCTGCCGAAATACATGAAATAAGCGGTTCCGTAGAAATTGCACCCGGTATCGGCCTGGCGGATGCCATTTGCGATCTCGTAAGCAGTGGCAGTACTTTATTTACGAATGGCTTGAAAGAGGTAGAAGTCATACTGCAATCCGAAGCCGTGCTGGCCGCCGATAAAAAACTAACTGCAGAGAAAAAATTGACACTGGAAAAATTACTGATGCGGATCAACGCAGTAAAAACTGCGAAGAATAATAAATATATTTTATTGAATGCGCCTAATCACCAACTAGAGAATATAACAGCGATACTTCCAGGGAGTAAAAGCCCTACCATTGTACCTTTGGCTACCGAAGGGTGGAGCAGCATTCAGAGTGTAGTAAATGAAAACGATTTTTGGGAAGTAATAGAAAAATTAAAAGAACTGGAAGCAGAAGGAATTCTGGTAGTCCCGATTGAAAAAATGATCAGGTAAAACGGTAAATATTAAGGTTAAGTATGGATAATAAATTTATAAATCCCGGTAAAGAGCAATGGGCTTCATTAATTAAAAGGCCTGCTTTTAATTATGCCAGCCTGGAGACTATTGTGCAACCCATTTTGCAGGACGTAAAGATAAACGGGGATGCTGCGGTAAAAAAATATGCTGCAAAATTTGATGGGGTACAATTGACAGAGTTAAAAGTAACAGCAGGAGAGATAGAAAATTCAGTTAAAGCGGTAGACGAAGAACTTAAGAAAGCTATCGAAGTGGCTATAAAAAATATTACAACATTTCATGCCGCACAAATAGAGAGTGTGCTAAAAATCCAAACAACTCCAGGTGTTGTTTGCTGGCGAAAATCGATAGCTATAGAACGTGTAGGCTTATATATCCCCGGTGGTACAGCACCGCTGTTTTCAACGCTTCTGATGTTGGCCATACCAGCGAAGATGGCGGGTTGCAAAAATATAATTGTCTGTACCCCTTGTGATAAAGCCGGTAATGTACATCCTGCGGTTTTATATGCTGCACATGTTTTGGGTATACAAAATATTTACAAAATTGGCGGGGCACAAGCCGTGGCTGCTATGGCTTATGGCACTGCAACAGTTCCATCGGTTAACAAAATTTTTGGCCCCGGTAATCAATATGTAACCTGTGCAAAGCAATTGATAAACCGGGAGGGTATTGCTATAGATATGCCGGCCGGCCCCAGCGAATTAGCAGTGTATGCTGATGATACTGCTGTGCCTGCTTTTGTGGCGGCAGATCTTTTAAGCCAGGCAGAACATGGTGTAGATAGCCAGGTGGTATTGCTGGCATCGTCAGAAAAAATGATAGAAGCTGTGCAGCAGCAGGTGGAAATACAATTAGTAGATCTATCCCGGAAAGACATTGCCGTAAAAGCGCTTAACCATAGCCGCTGGATTTTAATGGACACTGTGGATGACGCATTTGAATTTCTAAATGCGTATGCTGCAGAGCACCTGATCATTGCTTCGGAACAGGCAGAAGAACTGGCAGAAAAAGTAATTAACGCCGGCAGTGTTTTTTTAGGAAATTATTCACCAGAAAGTGCCGGTGATTACGCCTCTGGCACCAACCATACACTGCCTACTAATGGCTACGCCACTGCATATAGTGGTGTATCGGTAGATAGTTTTGTAAAGAAAATTACCTTTCAGCAACTAAGCCAGCAAGGGATAAAAAACATTGGTAAAGCAGTGGAAATAATGGCCATGGCAGAAGGATTGGATGGGCACAAAAATGCAGTTACTATAAGATTAATCCAGAGCCCCCCAATCCCCTGAAGGGGGGTCTAACAGCTCTTCAACAACAGACAGGTTTATAAATTTTTAAATTTTATTTTTAATAATGACAGACGCTGAAAATAATAATGAATTTCCAAAAGCCTCCTTGAAGGAGTTTGGGGGTTTGGAGTCTCTGGTTCGTAATAATATACAAACCTTAAAGCCCTATTCATCTGCCCGGCATGAATTTGAAGGCAAAGCTTCAGTATACCTGGATGCGAATGAAAATGCCTTTGGCTCTCCTTTACAGGAAAATTTTAATCGTTATCCCGATCCTTTGCAGTGGCAATTAAAATTTCAGTTGGCAAGGATCAAGGGCGTACCGGCGGAAAATATTTTCATTGGTAATGGCAGTGATGAAGTGATAGACCTGGCTTACCGCATCTTTTGTAACCCCGGTAAAGATAATGTGATCGTGTGCCCGCCAACTTATGGAATGTATGAAGTAAGTGGTAATATCAATGATGTAGAAATTAAAAAGGTAATTCTTACTGCCGATTTTCAACTGGATACGGCAGGTATTTTAAATGCAATTGACAACAACACAAAATTGCTGTTTATTTGTTCGCCCAATAATCCAACCGGCAACAATATGAACCGGGGAGATATTGAATTGCTGTTAAATAATTTTCCTGGTATTGTAATAATTGACGAAGCCTATATCAATTATTCCGGTCAAAAAACTTTTATCTCTGAACTGACAGAATATAGCAACCTTATTGTAATGCAAACATTGTCTAAAGCGTGGGGTTTGGCGGCTTTGCGGCTGGGTTTATGTTACGCATCAATGGATATCATCAACCTTTTTAATAAGGTAAAGCCACCTTACAATATCAATCTTGCTTCGCAGGAATTAGGTTTAAAAGCTTTGCAACAAACAGAACAGGTAAATGAATGGATAAGCGTTACCGTAAATGAAAGAGACGGATTAAATAAAATATTATTGCAATTTTCATTCATTCAAAAAGTCTATAATAGTGATGCCAATTTTTTACTTGTAAAAGTTACGGATGCAGAAAGATTGTATAAATATCTTGCTGGCAATGAAGTGGTGGTGCGTAACAGAAGCAAAGAACCACTTTGTAATGGATGCCTGCGTATAACCATTGGCACACCCGAAGAAAATAAACAACTCATCAATTTATTAAATCAATATGAATAATATGAGCGAAAAAAGTAAGACAGTTAATTCTCCCTTCGGGGGGCAGGGCACCCGGGTTCTTTTTATTGATAGAGATGGAACGCTTATTAATGAAGCACCACCAACTTACCAGTTAGATTCTTTTGATAAGTTACAATTTTATCCTCATGCCTTTGAATACATGAATAAGATTGCGACCGAATTAAATTACGAGCTGGTAATGGTAACCAATCAGGATGGGCTGGGAACAACTTCTTTTCCGGAAGAAAATTTCTGGCCCCTGCAAAATTTTGTAATGAAGAGTTTTGAAAATGAAGGGGTGCATTTTTCAAAAGTTTTTATTGACCGTACATTTCCTTATGAAAATGCGCCTACCCGAAAGCCAGCTACAGGAATGCTGACGGAATTCTTAAATAATCCAGCTTATGATGTTGCAAATTCATATGTTATTGGCGATCGCATCACTGATATGCAATTGGCTAAGAACCTTGGCTGTAGAGGGTTTTGGCTTAATGTAGATGAAAACCTGGGCGCTGCAGAAATAAATGATACCGTACAGGAATTAAAAAAAGACACGATCGTTCTGGCCACTCCGGAGTGGAAACTAATTTATGAATTTTTAAAACTACCTCTAAGAAAAGTAAGCCACCAACGCAATACCAATGAAACAAAAATTTCTATTGAATTAAATCTTGATGGCGCCGGGCAAGCGGATATTAAAACCGGGCTTGGATTTTTTGATCACATGCTGGATCAACTTGCCAAACATAGTGGCATTGATATTACATTACGTTGCAATGGTGATTTAAATATTGATGAGCATCATACTATAGAGGATACGGCGATAGCACTGGGCGAAACTTTTGCAATAGCGCTGGGAGATAAAAGAGGAATTGAACGTTATGGTTTTTTATTGCCAATGGATGACTGTCTTGCTAAGTGTGCCATTGACTTTGGCGGCAGAAGCTGGTTGGTATGGAAAGTAAAATTTAAACGGAATAAGATTGGCGATGTGCCTACAGAAATGTTCTATCATTTTTTTAAATCATTTACCGACGCATCCAAAACTAATCTCAATATAAAAGCAAAAGGGAATAATGAGCATCATAAAATTGAAGCTGTGTTTAAAGCTTTTGCCAAAGCCATTAAGATGGCGATAAAGAAGGATATAAATAACAACAGTTTACCAACTACCAAAGGGATTTTATAACATGAACATTGCCATTATTAAATATAACGCTGGTAATGTACAAAGTGTTCAATATGCATTGAAGCGCCTGGGGTATGCTTCTATTGTTACTGATGTAGAAGCTGAATTAAAAAGTGCAGATAAAATTATTTTTCCCGGCGTTGGTAATGCAGGCGCTGCTATGGCAAGCCTGAAAGAAAGTAAACTTAATGAATTAATACCCCTCTTAAAACAGCCTGTGCTGGGCATTTGCGTTGGTATGCAGTTGTTGTGTGATCACTCAGAAGAAAGCGATACTGCATGCCTCGGCATAATAAAAGCAAAGGTGAAAAAATTTCCTGCAGGACAATTAAAAGTTCCGCAAATGGGCTGGAACACAATTTATAATTATCATTCTGCTTTGTTAAACGGATTAAATGAAAATGAATTTGTTTATTATGTACACAGTTATTATGTAGAAAATTGTGCAGCCACTGTTGCGAACAGCAATTATGTTTTGCCTTACAGTGCCATCATACAGCAGGATAATTTTTATGGCGTACAGTTTCATACCGAAAAATCTGCTGAGGTGGGCGATAAAATATTATTGAATTTTCTTCAGCTTTAAAAATTATTTAAGACTAATAAATTTAACGAGTTGGCAAGTGTAAATAAAAGTAACAATATAGATTCCCTTTCAGGCCCGCCCGTGCCGGGACGGACGGGGGACAGGGGTTCTGGGGGCTTTATTATTCCTGCGATAGATATCATTAATGGAAAATGTGTGCGGCTCACACACGGCGATTTTTCTCAGCAAAAAATATACAATGAAAACCCGGTGGAAGTCGCAATGCATTTTGAAGATGCAGGCCTTCAGCGGCTACACCTGGTAGACCTGGATGGTGCTAAAGCAGGGCAGATTATAAATATAAATGTGTTGGAAAATATAGCCAATGCCACAAAACTTCAGGTTGATTTTGGAGGTGGAATTAAAAAGGAAGAAGATGTGGCTGCAGTTTTTAATGCCGGTGCACAAATGGCTACCATTGGTAGTTTAGCAGTTAAAGAGCCATTACTATTGGCTAAATGGATAGAGAATTATGGTACAGATAAATTTTTTATCGGCGCTGATGTGTATGAAGAAAAAATTAAGATCAGTGGCTGGCTGGAAGATGGTGCTGTAGACATTTTTTCTTTTTTAAAAAATATGCTCGCCATCGGCGCAACCCAATTTTTTTGTACAGACATACAAAAAGATGGTGCCATGCAAGGTGCTTCGGTTGAGCTGTATAGAAAAATCATTCAGCAATTCCCGGGCATACAGTTAACAGCAAGTGGCGGCGTAACAACTACCAACGATATTGATTTGGTAAAAGATGCAGGTTGCAGCGGAGCTATTATTGGCAAAGCTCTTTATGAGCAAACAATTGTTTTAAGTGAGTTGAGTAAATATTAAATGAGTCCTTATTTAACTTATAAAATTTTTAATATACTTTCCTGATGTTGACAAAAAGAATTATACCATGCCTGGATATTAAAGACGGCCGTACGGTTAAGGGAATAAATTTTGTAGATATCAGGGATGCAGGTGATCCGGTTGAGTTGGCTATTAAATATGCAAACCAGGGAGCAGATGAATTGGTCTTTTTAGATATAACGGCAACGGTGGAACGACGTAAAACTTTTATAAGCCTCGTAAATGATATTGCTTCAGCAATTAATATTCCTTTTACGGTTGGGGGCGGTATAGCAAATACAGCCGATGTAGAAGCGCTGATAAAGAATGGTGCTGATAAAATTTCCGTTAATTCGGCAGCGGTTAAAAATCCTTCCATTATTAAAGAAATGGCCGATGCATTTGGCAGCCAGTGTGTGGTGTTGGCCATTGATACAAAGAAGGAAGAGGATGGAGAATGGTACGTATACCTTAATGGTGGAAGAATAAAGACGGATCTAAAAACACTAGAGTGGGCAAGTAAAGGAGTAGATGCTGGTGCCGGGGAAATACTATTGACCAGTATGAATAATGACGGCACAAAAAATGGCTTTGCAATGGATATTACTTCTGCATTGTCAAACAATCTGCCGGTGCCGGTAATAGCTTCGGGTGGTGCAGGCAGGATGGAACATTTTGCAGAAGTTTTTGTGCAGGCCAATGCGGATGCTGCTTTGGCGGCCAGTATTTTTCATTATGGAGAAATTGCTATACCCGATCTTAAAAAATATTTAAAAGAACAAAATATTGCGGTAAGAATTTAAGCAGCCTTTTCCAAATCTTAAAACAATGATGAAATCACTATTTCCAAATAAAAAAAATAACTATTATGAATACTGCAGCTGAATTCCCCCTTCAGGGGGACAAGGGGCTTGATTTTAATAAATATACAGATGGCCTAGTTCCCGCAATTGTGCAGGATGCCGAGACCAATAAAGTATTAATGCTTGGCTTTATGAATGAAGCCGCTTTAGAAAAAACCAAGGCAATAGAGAAAGTAACCTTCTTTAGCCGCAGTAAACAAAGGCTATGGACTAAAGGAGAAGAGAGTGGTAATTTTTTATACCCCCGGGAAATATTGATTGATTGTGATAGCGATACTATTCTTATCAAAGCCCAGCCTGCAGGCCCGGTATGCCATACGGGTGCCGATACCTGCTTCAATGAAAGCAATACTGCTGATAGTTTTTTGCCGCAGCTTGAAAAAATTATCAGCACCAGGAAGAATAATCCAACAGAGGCATCTTACACCAGTAGCCTGTTTGCAAAAGGCATAAATAAAATTGCACAGAAAGTAGGGGAGGAAGCTGTAGAGTTAGTAATTGAAGCCAAAGATAATGACGATGATTTGTTTAAAAATGAAGC
>JBDUCK010000177.1:0-7113 GCA_040003485.1 Ferruginibacter sp.
GCATCCGCCGCGGCGGACCGGCCCGGAGGGAACGCCCAAACATTAACCCAAAAGAATTATACCACTTCCCCTTCCAGGTCGTAATCATAAGCTTTGGTAATTTTTACATTTACAAAATCGCCGGGTACTAATTTTTTACTGCTTTTTATGATCACTTCATTATCTACTTCTACACTATCAAATTCTGTACGGCCTAAATAACGACCGGCTTCTTTTTTATCTACAATCACTTTAAAAATATGACCTACTTTTTCTTCATTTTTTTCCAGCGAAATATCCTGTTGCACCTCCATTATTTCCTGTGCCCGTTCTTCTTTTTCGGCTGCAGAAATATTATCAACCAGGTCGTATGCACTTGTTTCTTCTTCGTGGCTGTAGGTAAATATGCCGACTCTATCAAAGCGCATTTTCTGTAAAAAGGTTTTCAACTCTTCTACATCATCTCTTGTCTCGCCGGGAAAGCCTGCTATTAAAGTTGTACGCAGACAAATGCCGGGTATGCGGTACCGGATTTCGCCAATAAGATCTTCCATTTCTTCCCGGGTTATCTGGCGCTTCATGGCTTTCAACATACTGTTGCTGGCGTGTTGCAGTGGCATATCCAGGTAATTACAAATATTATCCCGCGCTTTCATCGCATCAATAATATCCAGCGGAAATTTTGATGGGTATGCATAATGCAGGCGGATCCACTCCAGCCCCTGTACATCTGCCAGTGCATGAAGCAGTTTTGGCAATTCTCTTTTTTTATAAATATCGAGGCCGTAATACGTCAATTCCTGCGCAATCAGCATCACTTCTTTTACGCCACGTTGTACTAATTTCTTTGCTTCTTCTACCAGGCTTTCTATGCTGCGGCTTACATGCTTGCCACGCATTAACGGGATAGCACAAAACGAACAGGTACGGTTGCAGCCCTCGCTTATTTTCATGTAGGCATAATGCTGTGGTGTACTCAGCAATCTTTCGCCAATCAGTTCTCCTTTATAATCTGCTTCAAATCTTTTTAAAATAAGGGGCAATTCCATCGTACCAAAAAATGCATCTACTTCCGGTATTTCTGCTTCAAGATTATTGCGGTATCGTTCGCTGAGGCAACCGGTAACATACACTTTATCCAATTTGCCTTTTTTCTTTAAAGCAACATTTTCTAAAATAGTATTTATGCTTTCTTCTTTTGCTTTTTCTATAAAACCGCAGGTATTTATAATTACTATGTTATGATCTTTTTTAGCATTCTCATGCACCGTATCAATTTCATTTGCCAGCAACTGGCCGCTAAGCACTTCACTATCTACCATGTTCTTACTGCAGCCAAGCGTAATGATATTTACCCTATCCCTTTTTATACTTTTTGTCTTCATAATTTGCGGGCAAAGGTATTGAAATATTATGGTGTAAAATATATGAAAGCTTTCCCCTTGTGTTGTAATACTCACAATATATTTTTTATGTAACCAACAGTGGTGCAGGTGGCAGCATCGTTGTGTCACTCCCTTTTACGGCATATCCTTACTAAACTTTTATTTAGGCGTAGTTGGTTTTTCAGTTTGCAATGTTGCTTTTACACATTCGTTAATAAATAATATTGTTTGTTCGACATAGCGTATGTTAAAAAACTATTATTTTTGGCGCATGAATGGGACAGGAAAGAATACCATGAGAATAGCAATATTAGATATGTACGAGGGTTTTGACAACCAGGGCATGCGTTGCATACGGGAAATATTGAACCAGTTTGCAGAAATAAATAATATTGATTTACATAAAGATGAATTTGAAGTTCGTATAAAAAAAGAAGCGCCGGAGCTGGACTATGATGTGTACATTTCTACCGGTGGCCCTGGGAGCCCGTTAGAAAGCAAAGGAAGTGAATGGGAAAAAATATATTTTAACTGGCTTGCCAGTGTGGAAGATTTTAATGCAGATGAGGCGAATGTTGTAAAAAAACAAGTATTCTTTATTTGCCATTCTTTTCAATTGGTGTGCAGGAATTACGGCATTGCAGAAGTTACTAAAAGATTAAGCACTTCGTTTGGTGTATTCCCCATTCATTATTTAGCAGATGCCATAAATGAACCGATTTTTGAAGGATTAAAAGACCCTTTTTATGCAGTAGACAGCCGGGATTACCAGGTAATAAAACCTGATCATAACCGCCTGCAAAAAATGGGTGCCCATATCCTGGCGATAGAAAAAGCCCGGCCGCATATTCCTTTAGAGAGGGCTATCATGGTTATCCGGTTTAATGAAAATATGATCGGTACGCAATTTCATCCGGAAGCAGATGCGGTTGGTATGAGCTTGTACCTGCAAACGGATGAAAGAAAAAAAACAGTTATTGAAAATCATGGCGAAGAAAAATGGCAATCCATGATAGATCAATTGAACGATCCGGAAAAGATTATGTTTACTTATTCTCATGTGTTACCCAATTTTTTAACGCAGGCAGTAAATAAAATGCAATTGGTAGAAGTATAGTTTTTATAAAAAACGAATGGCGCCCAATTTTTTCTTTTCAATTATAAGTACAATTATTTTTTGCAGGTATCCTTTTATACTTTTCCAGGATGTCCATTACAGCGTATGCGCAAGGCATAAACTTTATTGCCTTTTATCCATTCCATTGTTTCAGAACATCATTGCATTAAAGATTGCTTCTGCTGCTCCGGCCGAGACCAGGGCAAAAATTTGGAACGCAGCTTAAAAAATTATTATAAAACTATCTTATCAGCGTAAAATAATTACCTGCTTATCTACCCTCGCATTTGTATCCGGGTCAATAATACTCAATTGATAATTTCCACTTCCAAAATGCGAAATATCTATTTGAACTTTATTTTTTCCTTTAGTTATTGTGATTATTTTATTTATTAAAACCCTGCCTGATATATCTGATAAAAGCAGGAACAGTTTTCTGTTTTCTGGCGAAAGTATAGAGTAGTTTAACAGGTCTTTTGCCGGGTTGGGATAAACATCATCCATCACTAATGCTGTAACACTAAAAGGCACTACAACAATATTGCTGTATTTAAAGTTATTGTCAATGTCTGTTTGCTTAAGGCGATAATAATTATTGCCATATTCGGGTAACTCATCTACAAAACTATAATTGTGCAATTGTGTACTTGTACCGTTGCCGTTTAACTTGCCGAGAATTTTAAAATTGATGCCATCAGCACTGCGTTCAATTTCGAAAAAGGCATTATTAATTTCTGATGCTGTAACCCAGTTCAGGTGCACCGTGTTATCGATAGCACGGCCAGTAAAGGATACCAGGTCCACAGGTAAAATCTGAAGGCCGGCAATATCTGTCTGATTATTTGTGATATTGGGTGATGTACTAAAACTAAATATAAGCGGATTGCTGGCCCCGTTTATTTTGATGGTGTTATTGGTTGTGGCAGTATTGTTTACATCTGCCGCAATAATAAAATAGCCCGTGCTACCTGCAGCAATTAACCGGTTAAGGCTGGCGATGGTATAAGTATGGGGTGCTGCAAAATTTGCAGATACAAAATTTAAGAGCGTGCTGCCGGTGAGGCTGGGCGCTGTGGCATTAAAATAAACCCTGAGAAAACCCAGGTCATCTGCATCATGGGTACCCGATAGTGTTACCTGCACATTGTTTACCGTTACCGCCTGGGTTGTTACATCCATTTTTGCAATGTACAGTACATTGGTTGCAGAACCTTGCGTAAGGTTAGCTGCCGGAACGGCAATAGTGGTAAGGGTTACATCGGCTGCCTGTATAGTTTGTGTACCTGCAATATCTATTTGGTTATTGGTAATATTGGGGGCCGTACTAAAACTAAATATAAGCGGATTGCTGGCCCCGTTTATTTTGATGGTGTTATTGGTTGTGGCAGTATTGTTTACATCTGCCGCAATAATAAAATAGCCCGTGCTACCTGCAGCAATTAACCGGTTAAGGCTGGCGATGGTATAAGTATGGGGTGCTGCAAAATTTGCAGATACAAAATTTAAGAGCGTGCTGCCGGTGAGGCTGGGCGCTGTGGCATTAAAATAAACCCTGAGAAAACCCAGGTCATCTGCATCATGGGTACCCGATAGTGTTACCTGCACATTGTTTACCGTTACCGCCTGGGTTGTTACATCCATTTTTGCAATGTACAGTACATTGGTTGCAGAACCTTGCGTAAGGTTAGCTGCCGGAACGGCAATAGTGGTAAGAGTTACATCGGCTGCAGCTTTTATGTTAGTTTGAAATCCAACTAGCAGGCAGGAAAGTAATAGTGAAGTGGAGAAAAAACTTTTCATAATTAATTTTTATTTTTCCAAACTAATTTTTTCAAAATTTTTTCTTGTACTGCCAGGGGTAATCGAAATTAAATATAATTACTATTCCGCTAATTTCATAAGGCATAAATTTTTTTAGAAGAATATATTGGGCAATTATACCAAAACCATTGACCGATTTTCACGGATGGTGTAAGCTCAGAGACTTTAAAATCCTTTGATTTCCTGTATAAGCAGGGGTGGTTTAAATTATTATTAAAAGTTGTGGATATTTAAAAAAAATAAAGGTTAAAGGCGGTTTTTAAATAATGTGACCTGTTTTGCGTGCTGTGCCGCTTTATAAAATTATCAATGATGCCACGCAAGGGGGAACACTAAGAGGGCAACACCGGCAACAACTTAAAAAACTACTTAGTTTTTTCCGCTTACTCAGCTGGTTTAATAAATGATAATATTTCTCTTGTTTTTATTCAACACCAAAAGCAAATATTGTTGTGCTGCCATCCATGCTTCCCATTCCTCCCCCCATCATGGTAAAGGCATATTCTCCGTTTGGTAAGGTTTTGTCTATCACTAATTCACTATAGCCTGTTTTTATTTTTCTTACACTGAAAGTATATTTATCGCTGGACTGATTTTTTTTGCTGGAGAACGGTATAGCACCTCCACTTTTCTGCATTAAGATTTTTCTTTTCCCTTTTTCCGATTCAATTTTATACAGTGCAATAGTGCTGGTTGGGTCACCTGGGCCGGCCATTCCCTGCATCATGGAAGGGTCCATGCCGTTTGCTCTCATCATAGAATCTCTTTCTGCAGTGGAAGCCTGGCCGGCACCTGCACCGGTACTAATTACAAATGAAAGGCTGTTGCCGTGGGATATCCGCACAGTGGATCTTGAGCCATCAATTGTATACCCATTTTCATAGCCGCCAAAACCGCCCAGCTTGGTTTTTGCCTCCATCTTTGCGGCATTTTTTTCTAAACGTATCACATTATTGCTGCTGTCTTTTTGCAGGTAATACACCTCATTGCTGAATTCGGGCTCAGGATATTTATTAACATCTGCCTGCGCAAATGATAAGGCTGCAGTAAAAAGCAGAACAGAAAATAAAATGTACTTTTTCATGAGATCTTTTTTTATTTCAATAATTATACAATCAATTTTATAACGGTACACCCCATCCGTGAGGTATTGCAATAGAAAGCCCGGCCCGCCACGGCGGACACGCCTAAATATTTTTTTTCAGGATTAGTTATTGTCCTGTTCTTTTTCTTTTTTCTTTTTACTTTCCGTTTTACCAAACTTCCAGCCGGCAAAAATCTGGAAGACATTATTCTTCACATCAATACCTGAGAATGACGGGGACTGTCCTTCCTGAAAACCTTTATATAAATTACTCAAACTGATATTGACTCTTGCCCCAACCAGTAACCCACTTACCGGATGTATTTCTATGCCACCACCATAGCCATAATCAAACTTATTGTAGAGATCTAATATTTTACTGCCGTCGCCAGGAGTGCCGGTGGTGGTGCTTTTGCTGCTATCTGCTTTTGCATTTATTAAAAAAGCCATTTGGGCGCCCAACTGTATCTGAAAATATTTTGTAATATTAATGCACATGTATTGTGGCAGCATTATATAATCCAGGTTTACGTTGCCGGTATTGGTGCCTGTTTTATAGTTATATCCCTGCCTGGAAAAAGTAAGTTCAGTTCTGGAGCTGAATATTTTTTTAGAAGCTGGTGCCAGTAATAGCCCGACATTAAAGCCGGTACGGCTGCTGTTATTAATAGAAGATGCTTTGCTTACATTGGCAAAGTTGAGGCCCGCTTTAATTCCGAATTGTGCGAACACAAAACAGGGGCTGAGTAAAAGCAGGAAGAAAATAATTTTTTTCATGTTATTTTTTTTAAAGTTTAAAATGGTTAATGCTATTATCGATACAAAAAAATTAAAGTAATTAAGTGCTCTTTCTCAGGGCAATATTTTATACACAATTAATCATCTTTTATTTGCCTTACGGTAAATTTTGCATAGATCTTACCGCCTTCTTCGCCCATTTTTAAAATTGTTTGCTCGCCTTCTTTAGCTTCAAATTTTATACTTTGCGGAAAAGCAGGAATAGACATGCCTATGCCGGTGGCCATGGCGCTGTTGGTTGTAAACGTTCCTCCTTTAAGATCGGGGCAGGTAAACTGAAGTATAGGAAATATTGTAGGCGAGCGTACAAAGAAAATTTCTACCCATGCGTTATCACTGGGTGATGTTGCCGAAATTACTCTTATATTTTGCACACCAAGAATATTTATATTGCCTTGCCCCGGTTTTAAAAGAACAATAGTGCATTTGCCATTATAAGTAAACGCAGCATTTGTATTTACTATCTCAGTTATTTTTGCTTTGTTGTCTTTCAGCGATACAATAAAACTTCCGTTATCACTATATTTTACCGCCCCCAATTGGCTGCCGGCAGCGCCGTCCATTGTGCTTATCATTTTTACTTCGTAATCGCCATCATACACAGTAATGTTGCTTATTAATTTTGATACCTGGTGCCTTCTAAGAAAGGATGCTGAAAATTGTTGTTCAACAGAAACTGCTACCGGGTTTTGTGCAGGCACCTGCGCAGGTGCCTGGTAAATAGCAGTAGTGTTTTCCGATGCAGAAATCAACCCAACTGTGCTGTTGCCTTTGTCTATTGCATTTACGCTCCATTTTAAAATCTGTTCTATCGGCGCATTAGTTAATGGCGCAAGTTCATCATCCCCATCTTCTTCTAAAGGCTCCAAAGCTCTTATACTCAAACGCAGGCTGCCATTAACTTTTACCCTGGCAGAGGAAGGGTAAAT
>JBDUCK010000178.1:0-7104 GCA_040003485.1 Ferruginibacter sp.
CGTTTGGATTCTATAAAAGCTTTAGGTGTAAATGTAATTTACCTTATGCCTCATTATCCTGTAGGCCAGGTAAATTCTACAAACTCGCCATATTGTATAAAAGATTATAAAGCTGTAAATAATGAATTCGGCACGCTTGATGACCTTCGTGCGCTTGTCGCAGATGCCCACAGCAAAAATATGGCAGTACTGCTTGACTGGGTGGCCAATCATACCTCGTTTGATAATGTTTGGATTAAGAATAAGTCCTGGTATCAGCAGGATTCAAGTGGTAATATTATCAGCCCCCCGGGTACAGGATGGAATGATGTTGCACAACTGAATTTTAAGAATGCCGATATGCGTTTAGCTATGATTGACGCCTTAAAATATTGGGTACTTGCTGCTAATGTAGATGGCTTTCGCTGCGATTATTCGGATGGACCTCCATTGGATTTCTGGAAGCAGGCATTTGATACACTAAAAAATATTCCGGCTCATAAACTGCTCATGCTTTCTGAAGGACGGCGTAGCGATCTTTTTTATAAGGTTGGCTTTGATTTTAATTACGGATTCAGATTTTTTGATAACTTAAAAGATATTTATAGTCATAATCATTCTGTGCTTTCAATTGACAGTTTAAACGTGATTGATTATACCGGCGCATCAGAGGGCCAACAAATAATAAGATATACAAGCAATCATGATGTGAATGGTTCAGATGGCACTCCCTTAGAATTGTTTGGCGGGGAAAAAGGTTCGATGGCGGCTTTCGTAATTGCAGCCTATATGAAAAGTGTGCCAATGATATATAACGGACAGGAAGTAGGAACGCCTTACAGATTAGTCTTTCCTTTTACCGCAAAAAAAATTGACTGGACAATTAACCCAGGTATAATCGCCGAATATAAAAAAGTTTTAGCCTTTAGAAATAGTAGTGCGGCGATAAGAAGAGGAAATTTAGCTTCTTATAGTAATGATGATGTTTGTGCTTTTTCCAAACAATTGAATAATGAAAAAGTAGTGGTGATTGTCAATCTAAGAAATAGAAATATTGCATATAATGTGCCACCTGCATTTGCAAATTCTTCGTGGAAAAATGTGATGAATGGAAGTAAGGTAGCGTTAAGAGAAAAGGTTACATTGATGCCCTACACTTATCTTGTATTGAAAAAATAAAATATAGTTTAATAATAATCAGTTCATTCATCCCCGGCATTTATTTACCTGTTTAAGTTTCCAGATCATGGCGATAAAAAAGATTTTTTTATGTTTGGTTTATATTTGCTTTTTTTATTTAAGCGCTTTGCCACAGGAGTTGAAAGCAACACAAGCCTCTTTAAATAAGATAAAACTTGAGCTGAATTTAAATCCAACTGGTGCTCCTGTTTATTCAGTTTTCTTTGCAGGTAAGCCTGTTATACTGTCTTCACACCTCGGTTTTAAACTGAATGATACTATATCATTAGCCAATGATTTTAAGATGCTAAAAACAGAATCCGTTATTAAAGATGAAACCTGGAAGCCAGTATGGGGCGAAGTGAGCACTATACACAATCATTATAATCAACTAACTGTTCATTTACAGCAAAAAAGTTCGGGCCTCTTACTTAATATTGTCTTTAAAGTGTTTGAAGATGGCGTTGGCTTTAGATATGAATTTCCGCTACAGCCTAACCTCAAATTTTTTGTTGTTTCTAATGAATTAACTGAATTTAATCTTACAGGCGATCATAAAGCTTTTTGGATCCCCGGCGACTTTGACTCAAACGAATACACATATACTACTTCAAAAATCAGCGAGGTAGATGCCTGGAAATTACCAATGCTTTCCTTTGGTAATAAAGCGGATAATATACCAGATCAATTTGCAGTGCAAACACCTTTGATGCTAAAAACAGCAGATGGCTTATACATCAACATCCACGAAGCTGCTTTGGTAAATTACCCATCTATGCAGTTGCATGTAGACAGAGCAACTTATAGCCTCTCTTCTAATCTAGTACCGGATGCGGTAGGCAATAAAGCTTATTTACGCACTCCTGCAAATACACCGTGGCGCACCATTATTGTAAGTGATAAGGCTACAGATATCCTGGCTTCTAAAATGATATTGAATCTGAATGAACCGTCAAAAATTGAAAATACTTCCTGGATAAAACCGATGAAATTTATGGGCGTTTGGTGGGAGATGCAGATTGGGAAAAGCAGTTGGAATTATACGGGCAACCTGGATTCCCTTTCTCCGGATGGTTCGCTTATTCCGCATGGTCATCATGGTGCAAATACGGCAAATGTGAAACGTTATATTGACTTCGCTGCAAAGAACGGAATAAGTGGATTGTTAGTGGAAGGATGGAATAAAGGTTGGGAAGAATGGACAGGCGACTGGAAAGAAAATAATTTTGATTTTGTAACCGCCTACCCCGATTTTAATGTAGAAGAGATAGCAAAATATTCAAAAGCGAAAGGCGTGCAAATGATCATGCACAACGAAACAGGTGGAAGCGCTACAAACTACGAAAGGCTTATGGATACTGCATTTCGTTTCATGAACAGGTTTGGATATAATTCTGTAAAAACAGGTTATGTTGGTAAAATTATTCCCCGTGGCGAACATCATGATGGTCAATGGATGATAAATCATTATTTACGTGCTGCCCAAAAAGCAGCCCAATATAAAGTGATGATAGATATGCATGAACCGGTACGTCCTACAGGCCTAAGCCGTACCTACCCAAACTTTATAGCCAGCGAAGCCGGCAGGGGAAATGAGTGGAATGCATTCAGTGATGGCAATCCACCGGAGCATGAAACTATACTTCCCTTTACCCGCTTAATAGGCGGGCCGATGGATTATACCCCTGGAATTTTTAAATTAAAAAATTATGCGAAGGATGCACCCCACCGGCAGATGCATACAACGCTTGCCAAACAATTAGCATTATATATTACAATGTACAGCCCTTTGCAAATGGCAGCAGATCTTCCGGAAAATTATGAAGCTCATATAGATGCTTTCCAATTTATAAAAGATGTACCCGTAGATTGGGATGATACCAGAATTTTAGAAGCCGAGCCGGGTGACTACATCACTATAGCCAGAAAAGAAAAGGGAACAGGCAATTGGTTTATTGGTGCTATTACTGATGAAAACAGCCGCTCAACGTCTATACCCGTGGATTTTATTGATAAAGGAAAGAAATATTTGGCAACCATATATTCTGATGGAGCCAATGCCGATTGGAAAAATAACCCTGAAGAATATAAGATTGAAAAGTATATTGTTGAGAACACTACAACATTAAAATTGAAATTAGCAAATGGCGGAGGATCGTCAATAAGTTTGATGCCGGCAACAGCAGCAAATATAAAATCTATACAAACTTATAAATAGGTTTTATAGCTATTTTAAAATACTTTTAAATGTATATAAAAACTTTCCCATTATAATGAATAGTAATTCAAAATTTTCATTTGCTTCTTGTAAAAGACTTTTCATCATCCTTGTAATTACCTGCACTTCTACAAACATTTTTGCCCAGCAGTTAATCAGGGTAGTTGTAGCAGGGCTCAATCACGATCATGTTCATGGTATACTAAATCAGTATAATAAAGGCCTGGTAGATATTGTTGGCATAGCGGAACCCAATAAGCAATTACAACAAAAATTCAGAAAGCTTTACGAACTGCCGGATTCATTGTTTTTTAATGACCTTAAAAAACTCGTGCTGCAAAAAAGACCGGATGCAGTGTTGGGTTATAATCCAGTAGCAAAGCATTTGGATATTGTAGAAATATGTGCGCCTTTAGGCATTTCGGTTATGGTAGAAAAACCATTGGCCGCAACCTTACAGCAGGCAAAGCGGATGGAGTTGTTAGCAAACAAATTTCACATCAGGCTATTAACTAATTTTGAAACTACCTGGTATCCATCATACCAGGATGTTTACAATACCATTAACAAAGACAGCATAGGGACGATAAAAAAAATGGTCGTTCATGATGGACATCAGGGGCCTGAAGAAATTGGTTGCAGCGCTGAATTTTTAAGTTGGCTTACAGACCCGGTGCTTAATGGCGCCGGCGCATTAAATGATTTTGGCTGTTATGGTGCAGATCTAATGACATGGCTCATGCATGGCCGTAAACCAATTGCGGTCACCGCCATCACCCGGCATTATAAGCCCGCTGTTTATCCTAAAGTTGAGGATGATGCTACCATTATTTTAGAATACACTGGTGCCACAGGCCAGATTGAAGCTTCATGGAACTGGCCATTTTCTATAAAAGACCTGGAGATATTTGGTGAAAAAGGATATTTGCATGCTCTTGATAAAGAAAATATTTTTAGCAGGATGCGTGAAAATATTCAACAGTCCAGAAAGGCTGAACCATTGGCTGCACCAATAAATGATCCGATCAATTATTTATCGGCAGTACTTCAAAATAAAATCCCGGGAACGGGTGATCAGTCATCCCTAAAATACAATATGGTTGTAATGGAAATATTGGATGCAGCAAAAAGGTCGGCTATAGCTGGTAAAAGAATTGTTTTGCAGGCTAATAATAAATAGCAGATATAAAAAGAACCTATAACTAACCGCCCGGTATAAAGCTATATGTTCTCATCTAACTGAGCTTTTATTGCAATGAATTCCTCAATATTTTATTGACTTTTTCTTTCTTTTGATCTCTCTTTAATGCCCCAAGTTTTGTTTCAAATTTTTGTTCTACATTTTTCAATTCCGGACTTTTCCAATAGGCCGTAAATGCTTTGCATTAGCTAAAATCTTCACCTACTCATTCGTTAACAGCCTTTAACTAAAAGTACTTCCGGCTTTTTCAAAAGCTATTTTTTTGCCAATGTATTTGTGATTTAATTAATCTACATGGCATGAAGCCAAAAAATACTGAGAATAGTTTTTCATTAAATGCCGGTTTTTTATAACTGGGTATTTAAAATTAATAACTGAATAAACTAGGTGTTTTAGCTGTACAGCAAATTAATAAATTCACTTGTCACAGAAAATATATTTCACGCAACAATTCTTTAACTATTAATGCTATGAGAAAAATTATTTATTTTTTTATGATTGCTTTGCTGGCTGTTTCAGAAACAGCAAATGCCCAATCCCGGGAAATAACCGGCAGAGTTTTAACTGCTTCCGGAACCCCCGTGCCGGGAGCTACAGTTCAGGAAAAAAATTCCCGTCGTGGAACAAACACTGATGTAAACGGAATATTTAAACTTTCTACTAAAGCGGGGGCAAAAATTGTAATCTCAAATATTGGATTTGAGACAAAAGAAATTACCATTGCAGATGAGACTAATTTATCGGTCACATTAGTCCAGGGAACATCAGAGTTAACTACGGTTACTGTAGTAACAGCGTTAGGTATCCGGAGAGAGAAGAAAGCCCTGGGATACGCTGTGTCTGTAATAGATAAAAAGCAACTGGAGTCTCGCCCTGATGGCGACTTAGGCCGCTTACTAAGTGGGAAAGCCCCCGGCGTAGATATTTTGGCAACCAGTGGTATTTCAGGAAGCGGCACTAACATCCAGATAAGAGGTGCTAACTCCATAACAGGTGGCAGTGACCCTTTGTTTGTAGTAGATGGCACGCCATTTAGCGGCGCTACCAATCAACAAAGCAGTCTTATTTACGGTAACCAAACCTCCAGCCGTTTTTTAGATATCGACCCTAATAATATTGAAAGTATCAGTATACTAAAAGGGTTAAGTGCTACTGTATTATATGGTGAATCGGGAAGAAATGGTGTAATATTAATTACTACCAAAAATGGCTCGGGCAAAAGGACCAACAAAAAAGCAGAAGTTACTGTTACGCAGTCTTATTTCAGAACCCAGGCCTCAAGCTTACCGGATCTGCAAAATAGCTATGGTGGCGGCTTTTCGCTGACAGGTGGCTTTGCTTTTTTCAGTAATTGGGGGCCTAAATTAACTTCGCCTTTTCAACGGTTACCACATCCTTATTCTGTAGGTAGCCAAAGTGGTTCTTTTCCGGAATTGGCAGACGACTCAATAGAATTCAGACCTCATGATAATTTTAAAGCACTTTTTAAGGATGGACATGTGATAAATACTTCGCTTAATGTATCGGCTGCTTTAGGGAGCGAAGGCAGTCTTAATGCCAATTTCAGCCACTTGCAAGACCAGGGATTTCTGGAAACAAACAAAGTTGAGAGAAGTACTTTCGGCATAGGCATCAATACCAAATTGCTTAATAATATTACTGTGGGCGGCACTTTAAATTATGTAATAAATAATTTTATAAGCCCTACTACCGCAGAGGCCGGCAGTAGTGGCGCTCAAAGCGGAGGTGCAGGAATATTTTCGGATATTATTTATACTCCACGTACAAATGATTTAGCCGATTGGCCTTACCAGACACCAGACGGAGCTTCTGCATATTACCGGGCATCAAATGATATACAAAACCCTCTGTGGACGCTGCACAATTCTTTAACGGCGCAGAAAACAAACAGGATTTACGGGAATTTTACTGTAAAATATAACATCTTAAAACATCTTGACCTGTTATACAGGATAGGATATGATTCTTATAATGAGCAGCATATTTTAACCATTAATAAAGGAGGGGTAAGCAGAAATACCCCGCCGGAACTTGAATATGTACGGGGGCTCTATAGAACGGTAAGTGCTAATAACAGGATTTGGGATCATTCTGTTATTGCTCAATACCAAACAGATTTAGGCAGCAGTTTTAAATTAGATTTCACCGGTGGATTTAATTCTAAAGAAGAGATCTATGATCAAACAGGTATAAAAAGTTCAGAACAGTTAGTATTTGGTTTATTTGATCATTCAAACTTTATCAATCATGATTCAAGAGCAGAAGATGGTTTATCCGACCTGGATTTTAAATCTGACCAGCAAAGTGTAGGGGTATTTGCACAAGGGGGGCTTAGCTTTAATGATTATGTTTTTATAAACCTGGGCGGTAGAAATTCATGGTCTTCTACATTAGAAAAAGCAAACCGGTCTAAATTTTATCCGAGTGGCAGTATATCGTTTATTCCTACTACTGCCTTTAGTGGCTTGCAGGGAAACCGGGTACTCAATTATTTAAAGTTAAGAGC
>JBDUCK010000179.1:0-7103 GCA_040003485.1 Ferruginibacter sp.
AACTCATTCAAAAGATGCGTTATTTAGATAAGTTGATTGATGAATTAGCTAAAGGCAAAGCAATGGAGAAGATATTGAGAAAGTAAGCAACTTAATAGATCTGTAAGACTGCTGGTAACATAGGTGCTTGCGTGAGCGGGGGCGGACACTATTGCAGGTATCCGCTTTGTCTACAGAAAAATAACTATACCACACAAATTAATGCACTATGAAGATCTGGAAAAGCGAAGAGAAAAAAGACGATAAGATTATTGCCTATTTTAATCAAACTATTTACAAAGGTAATCCCGTTCCAGGCGAAACAGACAATTGTATTTTTGAATTACAAATGCAAAAGATACCCAACGGCTTTTTTAGCATCCCTTTACATTACATCTCTCAAATAAATTTAACCGACGGAAAAGAATACATTGAAGTTTTATTTAAAGGCAGCACAGAGCACCTAAAGATTAAAGACAGTAAAATAAGAAATGAAATTTTTGATTATTTTAAAGAAAATATCCCCGGTGCTGTTTATTCAATTGATAAATATTCTAAACTAAGGACAGGAAAAAAGAACCTGGTGGCAATGCTGGTAGTTATCATTCTTTCAGTATGGTCTTTATATTATGCAACGGGAATGGAAGCAGGAAATGAATATGACGTTTCCGGCGGACATTATAATTCAATAGCCGGAATTATTTTATTGATCGCTTCATTAGGCGTTACTAAAATAATTTTAATTTCCGGGTCCCTGTTAGTCATTATCATTATTGCTTTTATACGAAAGATTAAGAATCCCCGGTTATTAAACGCATACAGGTTAGGAAGGGGTAAGATTCGGTATTCACTTTACATTAGTAAAAAGAGGTGACAGCTTTTAAAAAACTTGTCACCTCTTTGTGTGCGGCAAAGCACGTCAAAAGACTTTTGCTATACCATTAATTACCCGGATTCTGCTTGCGGCTATCTCCAAACAAAATCGCTGAGAGTTACATAATGTTTATGTGTAGCAGTGTTCATGTAGATATTATATTTAGTAGGGTACCAGTTATGCCTGGCAAAAAATTGTGGTTGTGCGTATGCTCCGGAAAAACTTTCTCCGCTTTGTAATACCGGCAATATCATAATGGGCGACACAAAGGTAAATTTGCCATCGTAAGATCCCAGTATCATTGCTTTTGTAACCGGGTTGTCAAACATTTTGTCTGTCCAGTGTAGCCCTAACTGAGGTATAGGAGCATCAGGAAAATAAGAAACGGGCATATAACCTGCCGGCGGAAGATTAGTAAATCCTGGTGCCGGCGGGGCAGGGATAGCTAAATGATCTTCCTGCCTTGTCATAAAGAACCGCACATCAAAATGAGGCCCTATAAAAGTGCCGGGAAGTGGGTGGCCATTGGCGGCCCAGGTTATATACAAGTGATCAAATGGCGTAGTCTCTTTGGCCTTAACGTGCAAGGGTATTGCAACAGTGAAATTAGCTTTAGCCAATGCAGACAATACTTCGTCTGTCATTTCTACCCCAATTTCCAGCGGCACTTCATCATGGGTAATAGTGATCCATGAACGGGCCGTGCCAGCCCCCATTGCAGTCTCCGGCCCGAAAAAAGTTTTGCTGTCCTTTTCTTTTTTGCACGAGTTTAATGTGACAAATGCAATAGCTGTTAAGAATAAAATCTTTTTCATTTTAGTTTTTATTTAAGTGAAGAAAAATTATTTATTATTGATTGACTACCCGAAATTATTACCATGATTTTTATTATGCCTGCATGTTTCTCCCAGCTCGCCATTTTAAAAACGGGTAAAAAGTAAATGCCCCAGATTTTCCAGGTTTACGTCCGTATAAATTGCAGTAATAAAACTATACCGCCTATGAGGAATATTTTTTCATTTTAGATTAAATGAGTTGTTGTGCAGATACACTTACCTTTTTCAAGGGCTTTTTCAATTCGCCGAAGCCGGATGCCATTCGTCGATGAAAAAAGGCATTCCGTATTTTATACGTCGATTATACTTTGAATTTTGTAAAGTGGAGACTAATTTTATAGAAGAAGTATTGAATGATGACAAAACAGCAATTTGCTTTCGTTACAATCTTACTGCCCATTCAGGATAGCGGCGGTTTTCAGGGCCACTAAAGAATATTTTCTATGACTATATATCAGCTTATTTTTTCGGATAAAAAAAATATACGGCTAAAAAGACACCTTACTTTTTGGTTTATTTACTGTATTTACTTTTACCTGCAAAGCCTTCCACCACGAACATACGATGAGTTTTTTTTATTTAAAACATATTATATCGCCTGGGTGAACCTGCTATGCTTTGCACCGGTATTCATTGCTGTCACTTACTTTTCTATTTATTATTTATTACCAAAAACCATAAAGAAAATTAAATATTTCTTTTTTATTGCTGGTTTTTTATTGCTCTATGTCGCCGGTACATTTATAAATTATTTTACTGCTGAAATATTTTTATATTATACAGGCTTCTACCCAAATACTTTTCAGCACCGTATTGAAATGGGCAATTTCAATACCCGCTGGGGAATGATCATTGCTACTGTTGCTTTAGGTATTAAGCTATCAAAAGATTGGTACCTGCAACAAAAGGAAAACCTGGATATACTGAAAATAAAAAGCAGGAATGAAATGCAATTACAAAAGTTCCGCATCCATCCTGAATTCCTGCTTAGGTCTTTAGATACCATTTACATAGATATGCATTCGGGTTTTATAAATGCATCGTCAATGATATTAAACCTCTCTGATGTGCTGAGTTATTCATTATACGAAACGGACAGTGAGTTAGTTCTATTGGAAAAAGAAATAGCGGAAGTGGAGCATTTGATTTTTCTTGAACAACTGAACAGTGAATGTGCAATTGAAATACAAATGCATATAAAGGGAAGCCTCGAAAATAAATATATTGCGCCAATGGCAATTGTAAAACTGCTTGATGAATGCATAACTCTTTTGCATGATACCGAAACCGAATCGGTTATATTATACCTGCATATTATTGCAGCAACAAAAAGGCTCTTTGTAGATTTAACCATCATTAATTTTAAAGAGAAGATACCCGCAGATGATCAATGGCCTTTATTAGTGGCTACTGCACAAAACAGGTTCAGAGAATATTATACCAAACCTGATTATTCAATTGAACTGGTAAAAGAAAAATCAGAAACCCGGATAAAGTTAAACCTGCTTTTAGCAGACAATCCCAAAGCAATCAAAGAAATTTCAATTATAAACTCAACTGCCGTTACTTATGACACTGCATGATTTCATCTTTACAACAAAAAAGCCAGGTAAGTATTACCGGCATATTGCCTTTTGGGTAGCCCAGTTTTTTTTGTGGACCTTTTGGACAGGCAGCTTTTTTTATGATTTTATAAAGGGTATAATTTGGCAACTTCGTTTTCAGAGCTTCTATATTTTACACATTATTTATACCTACCTGGTTGTTTATTATTTTTATGCCGAATTTCTTGCAAAAAAAAGAATTTTCAAATTCGGCATTTCAATTTGTATACTTACGGTATTATCTTATCTACTATTTGTAACTAATCTTTTATGGCGGGAGGATATCCTGATTAATTTTACAAAAGATAAAAACCTGCTGTTATATACCTGGTATTTTTCTATGAATTTTATCAGCATGGGGCCACCGGTTGTTTGTGCAATGTTTTTAACTTTTAAAATGCTTAAAAACTTCCACCTAAAAATGGAAGAAAAAAAAAGCCTGACTAAAGAAAATGCCAATGCTGAACTGCAGATGCTGAAAGCACAGGTACACCCACACTTTCTTTTCAATACGCTGAACAATATCTATTCATTTGCACTTACTAAATCTACGCAGGCACCAAAACTCGTGATGAATCTTTCCAATACAATACGCTATATGGTTTATGATTGCGATGCAGCACTGGTGCCCTTGGAAAAGGAAATTAAAATGCTGAATGATTATATTGAGCTGGAAAAAGTACGGTATGGCAGCAGGCTTAAAACACAAATATTGATACAGGGTGATTATCAGAATAAACTTATTGCACCATTGCTGTTGATCCCTTTTGCAGAGAACTCTTTTAAACATGGTACAAGTAAAATGCTCAGCCATCCATGGATGAAATTGCAAATGGTTGTGGATGAAAATACACTTTGGTTTGCAATTAGCAACAGCAAACCCCGGGAAGCAGATCCTTTAAAAGGTAAAAATGGTATCGGGTTAAAAAATGTACAAAAAAGATTGGCATTGTTATACCAGGCTAAACAGGAATTAACCATTAGCTCAACAGATGATGAGTACTCAGTAAAAATGAAAGTTCCATTAACCGAAATAGCTGGAGAACGATCAGAAAAATTGGTAACCCAACAAACAGTTTTATATGACTGATAAAAAAATAATCTGCCTTGCAGTGGATGACGAGCCACCAGCATTGGAAGTGCTGAAAAAATATATTTCTTCAGTGCCAAACATTCAACTGTTGGGTACCTGTGCAGATGCGCTGGAGGCATTGACCATGCTGCAGCAGCATAATATTGATCTTTTATTCCTGGATATACAGATGCCCCAGCTATCCGGAACTGATTTGGTGCGTACTTTAAAAAATCCGCCAAAAGTAATTTTTACAACGGCTTTTAGAAAATTTGCGGTAGAAGGTTTTGAATTGGATGCGGTGGATTACTTACTGAAACCCATTTCGTTTGAACGCTTTTTAAAAGCGGTAAATAAAGTAATGGATACCAACCTGCATTCTTTAGATATCCATAACAGCAACGGGGATAATAATAACAGACCGGAAGATGCTTTTATAACACTAAGGGCAGATAGAAAAAATTTGAAAGTTTCTTTGAATGATATTTTATACATTGAAAGTTTGAAAGATTATATCAAAGTAGTTACTATTAACAAGACTATAGTTACCAAGCAATCCATCTCCTCCATCGAAGAAACCTTACCCAAAAATCAATTCATCCGTATCCACCGTTCATTTATTGTATCTATCAATAAAATTGAAACTTTTACCAATGAAATAATTGAGATTGGCAAAAAGGAAATGCCCATCAGCAGGATGTATAAGATGGAAGTAAACAAGGTATTAAATACAGAATAATTTTTTCATTTGGATGCTTTTGAACTATTCTACATTTTTCGCCACTACTTAATTTTCTTCCTCCTAATGAAGCCGCTGTAGAAACCAATGGAACCGGCACATGAAGGACTTAACCCTGTTGCAACCAGCTAGCCAATAGCTCTAAGTTCCGCTTTCATAAATATTTGCCGGGGTGAATAAAAAAAAGCGGCATCAATTACGATACCGCTTTTTCTTATTTTAATTTTTTTCTTTACCAACTTCCGCTGGCACCGCCGCCGCCAAAGCCGCCACCGCCAAAACCCCCAAAGCCGCCGGAGCTTCCGCCGCCACCACCACTCCATCCTCCACCTCCGCCGCCGCCCCACCCACCACGACCACCGCCGCCTAACATACTTGCCAGCAGCCAGGGCGCTGCTCCCCTACGGCTCATAAATGACCCGCCGCTACCTCCACCGCCCGATCTGGCTATAAGAAATATGATAATGATAATGATAAAAATAATTTTGCCAATGGGCAGCCCGGAACCTGAGCTGCTTCTAGCCCTTGCCGTATGATATTTACCCTGCACCGCCTGCATAATGGCATCTGTTCCTTCATCAATCCCCCGGTAAAAATCGTTGCCTTTAAAATTGGGGACAATAATTTCATTAATGATTTCTCCTGCGGTAACATCGGGCAGTGCACCTTCCACGCCGTAACCAGTAGCAATATTTAATTTATGATCTTCTTTGGAAATAAGCAGCACTACGCCGTTATTAAATTCTTTACCGCCTACACCCCAGGCCCGGCCCAGCTCTGTATTAAAATCGCCAACGTCATTTCCATTTAAATTGGGAACGATAACCACGGCTATCTGGGTAGATGTGCTGTCATCAAAAGCTACCAGTTTATTTTCCAGTGCCTGCTTCTGATCAGCGGTAAGAATATTGGCATAATCATTTACCAGTTCCTGTTTTCCCGTTCTTGGTTTTAATAATTCTTTTACATCAAACCCGGTTTGGCAAAATGCCACAATACTTATCAGCAGTAAAAAAAATATAAAGCCAGATTTTTTCATTAATAGTTGCATTGCTGGTGTAGTATAGAGGGTTTAATTATTTTCCGAAAACAATTTCATCCGGCAATTCATTTTTATCAGTACCGGCATCGTAAGGAAATTTTTCCTGCAGTGTTTCGCCAATCATTCCTATACATTCTTCTATGCCATTGCTTAAATTATCTTTTGTAAACTTCCCTATCATACGTTCCACTGCATTGTTCCAATATTCTGCCCCGGCCTTTTGGTAAATGCCTTCGTCTGCAAACAACGCCAGTTCCTGGTGATCCATCGCAATGTATAAAAGCACCGCATTGCGATGCTCTGTCTGTTGCATTTTTAATTTAAAGAAGACTTCGGCGGCCCGGTCTATGGCATCTACAAAAGGATTTTTGCTTTCTACATATACCCGTATTTCCCCACTGGTAGCTTTCTCCGCCAGCCGTATAGCTTGTACTATCTGGCCTTTATCGGCCACAGAAAAAAATTCCTTTTTCTTTTTAAATATGGAAAATATGCCCACGGTTTAATTAATAATTTAAAATTTTATTTCTTGTGCTTTGTCTGTGCCGGCATCTGACTGAAATCCTTCCATGGGTTTAAAGCCGAATAGACCTGCCACTAATTTTACAGGAAACCCTCTTACCGAACTATTGTAGTCTGCAATGGCACCATTAAAATCTTTACGGGCTACTTTTATTCTCCTTTCTGTGCCTTCCAGTTGGGTCTGTAATCCTGCAAAAGCTTTGGTGCCTTTCAAATCTGGATATTTTTCTACCGTTACCATCAGCCGGTTAGCCGCACCTGCAAGTTCATCCTGTGCTGCCGTCTGCTGGTTATATTTATCTGCACTTAAATCACCGGTAACATTTACTGAAGTTGCCCTGGCTCTTGCTTCCGTTACTTTTTGCAAAGTACTTTGCTCATATTGTGCGCCGCCTTTTACCACGTTTACTAAATTAGGCACCAGGTCTATCCGCC
>JBDUCK010000180.1:0-7017 GCA_040003485.1 Ferruginibacter sp.
CTTACTATACAAATAGTAAATTATATGAAAAGGCTGAATAAAAAATATGGCATAGTTACCGCATGCGTTGGCGGGGGGCAGGGCATTGCCGGCATTATTGAAAACATTAATTAATCTAAAAAATAGCTTCTGAATATTTTATTTTTTTTTGGCCCGGCTGAATCCCTTTATTCAGCATCGTTGCGTCGCACTCTTGTACATTATATTTTTATTGAAAAAAGAATCAGCCAAGAAACAATAGCCATAGAAAGCGATAAATCTTTTTCAAATCAATTGAAATGCACTTACCTGTTGACATTAAAAAATGGCTGCACTACCTTGTATAAAAATATTTTTACATGAAGCCTTTAGTTACAAAAAAGAAATGGCCTGATAAAGGACTAGCACCTTTTCAAACCGGGCAGTTAAAACCCATCATGGATTGGCATAATCAGCCAAAGGATACACAGGAAATGCAAAAAGGATATAGCGTGATTTTTAATGGACCGGGTGGCAGCGGTAAAAAAATGACTGCTGCAACACTTGGTAAATCGCTAAACCGGGATGTGTATCATGTAGATTTGTCGCAGGTAGTTTCAAAATATATAGGTGAAACGGAAAAAAATCTTGCCCGGATATTTGATGCTGCAGAAAATAAAAGCTGGATATTATTTTTTGATGAAGCAGATGCTTTGTTTGGTAAGCGAACAGAAGTGAAAGATGCACATGATAAATATGCCAACCAGGAAGTAAGTTATTTATTGCAACGAATAGAAGGTCATGATGGATTAGTTATTCTTTCAACCAATAAAAAAACCAATATTGATGAGGCGTTTTTGCGCCGTATTCATTCGGTCATTAAATTCCCGGTTAGCTAGTAATCAAATTTAGTTGGGTTGCTGTGCTCATATTCTTCATCGTAGCTTACAAAAAACCGGATGTAAATAACCCTGCTGAGCCGCATGAGCCAGGGCTGTAAAACCACCAGCAGCAAAGCATTTATCCCA
Source organism: Ferruginibacter sp. (assembly GCA_040003485.1). Classification (GTDB taxonomy): domain Bacteria; phylum Bacteroidota; class Bacteroidia; order Chitinophagales; family Chitinophagaceae; genus Ferruginibacter. The sequence continues at coordinate 987 of JBDUCK010000180.1, forward strand.
AGCCACCAAAAGATGCGGTTATCATCTGTAGATATACCTATGAGTACCCACCAGGCTAAGAAAGTGCTGACAGATAAGGCTACGGCCAGCGCATAACTTACATAACCGGTGCCATACCAGAAGCCAGGTTCCATATCATATTTTTGACCACAAACCGGGCAGTTATCATCCATATCAAAAATATGGGTAAGCGATAATTTTTTGTAGGGATTATTATCTTTAAACATTGGGCCCTTTCTGCAACGTGGGCAACGCATAGCAAAAATGCTCCATAAAGAATTTGGTTTGGGCTTTTTGCTTATCTCCATTTTAATAATTTTAACTCAATTTAAAAACAACCCAGCGGGCTAAGCCAGATTTAAGTGCGTAACCGATGATAATGTATTTAATTTTTATTTTCTGCCGGCTGAGATATTTCACCATTACCATGTGAGGGTGCCAGTTTTTTTCTTTCACCGATCTGTTGCCTCCACATAGCATAGTACAACCCTTTTTCTGCTGTTAAGCTTTCATGCGTGCCGGTTTCTACCACATCCCCTTTTTCCAGAACATATATCCGGTCGGCATGCATTATAGTACTTAGGCGATGTGCTATTAAAATTGTGATCTGTTCCTTCTGTGAAGAAATATCCCGTATGGTGTTGGTTATCTCTTCTTCAGTTAAGGAATCTAATGAAGAAGTGGCTTCATCAAAAATCAATAAGTGTGGTTTGCGCAGCAAGGCACGGGCAATAGAAAGCCGTTGCTTTTCGCCGCCACTTAACTTTAGACCGCCCTCACCAATCATAGTATCAAGGCCTTTTTCTGCCCGGCTTAATAAATACGTGCAGGATGCTTTTTGTAAGGCATCATTTAATTGCGCCTCGGTTGCAGCAGGATTTACAAACATCAGGTTTTCTTTAATAGTACCACTGAATAAATTGGTATCCTGTGTTACAAACCCAATCTGGTTGCGGAGGTCATCGAAATGTATTTCTGTTTCATCAAGGCCATTATAAAATATTTTTCCTTCCAGCGGCCGGTAAAGGCCTACCAATAATTTCATTAAAGTAGATTTTCCGCTGCCGCTTGGGCCAACAAATGCAATGGTTTCACCAATGGCAACATTAAAGCTGATGTTGTCAATAGCTTTATGAGCTGCAGTCTGGTGTTGAAATGCCACGTTTTTAAAAGCCAGTGTTTTAATATTTCCCAATGGCTTTGGATGTGCAGGCTCCAGCTCAGGCGCTTTCTTCATCAGTGTATCAAAATTATTTAAGGAAGCTTCTGCCTCACGGTAAGAAAGAAGGATATTCCCGATCTCCTGCAGGGGGCCAAAAACGAAAAAAGAAAAAATCTGCATGGTAACCAGTTGCCCGGCATTCATACTTCCTCCAAAAATAAGCCACATCAAAATAAAAAGAATTACCTGGCGCAAAGTATTCACCATGGTGCCTTGTACAAAACTGATACTGCGGATTCTTTTTACCTTGGTCAACTCAAGCCCTAATATTTTATAAGTGTTTTTATTCAGCCGGTCGACTTCCTGGTGTGTTAGTCCAAGGCTTTTTACCAATTCAATATTGCGAAGCGATTCTGTGGTAGAGCCTGCCAATGCAGTAGTTTGCCCCACAATATTTTTCTGGATGATTTTTATTTTTTTACTGAGGATGTTGGTGATGAAGGTCAGCACAAATATACCAACCAAATAAGCAACTGGTATGCGCCAGTTAATAAACAGTGCCGCATAAACAAACACAAAAACAACACCTATAATAACTCCAAAAAGTATATTAATGAAGTTGGTCATAAACTTTTCTACATCTGATCTTACCTTGGTAAGAATAGATAAGGTCTCACCGCTACGCTGATCTTCAAATTGCTGGTAGGGTAATTTCATTGCGTGTTGTAACCCGTCTGTAAAAACCCTGGCGCCAAATTTCTGTATAACAACATTTAAAAAATAATCCTGGAAGGCCTTTGCAATACGGCTTACCATGGCTACGGAAATAGAACAGACCAGGATAAACCAAACGCCTGGTTTGCTCCATGAGAAAGAATAAAAAAATCTATCCCAGTCAAAATTATGTGAGGGGGGCGTGGTGCTGCCCTGGTGACTATTGGCAAGATTAATAAGTTTACCCAGCAAAATCGGATCTATCAATGAAAAACCAATATTGACTGATGCAAGTGTGAGCGTAAAAACCACCAACCATTTATATGGCTTTAAATAGTGTAGTAAAATTTTCATTGCAGATAATTATAGATATTATTAAGTGTACTGATGGTAACAAATTCGGTGCAATTTCGTTGAAAATGACGTAAAGGCAGGACTAAATTTAAAATTGGTATGCTTGTACGAATTTCATCCCTGCTTTTTAGGCACATTATTAGTAACATTGCCAACTATGTAAACAACTTGCTATACTTTTTTTTAAAATCATTATTCCCGAAATGAAATTACCCATCAAGCAATACCCATTTTATCTTAAAGCCACTATAATCATTTTTGGGCTGGTGCTTACCTCTTATTCGCTGTTTAATTTGAGAGATATATTATCGCCTATAGCTTTTTCACTCATCATTGCTATTCTATTAAATCCCCTGGTAAATAAGTTACAAAAAAAAGGAGTAAAAAAAATATTGGCTATTTCCCTGTCATTGGCGCTTGCCATTGCCATCGTAGGCGGCATTTTCTATTTTATTTCTACGCAGGTAATGAATTTTGGCGATAATCTTCCACAGCTTAAAATAAAATTTAATGAACACTTTTCTCAACTGCAGCACTGGATAGCGAGCGAGTTTAAAATGCCCATACCAAAGCAGCAGAAAATTATTAACGATGCATTGAACAGCAGCCAGTCATTGCTCGGGCAAACATTAGGCGGAGCATTAGGAGTAATTGCCCTCATTTTTTTGGTACCTATTTATGTCTTCCTTCTGTTATTTTATAAAACACTTATTATTAACTTTTTTCATGAGGTATTTGCAGAGGAAAATAGCACGCAGGTTTCTGAGGTATTAGGTGAAACAAAAGGTGCCATACAAAGTTACATGGTAGGCCTGTTACTGGAAGCATTGGTAGTAGCCGTAATGAATTCGATTGCCCTGTTATTACTAGGGGTAGAGTATGCGATTTTATTAGGGGTTATTGGAGCGCTGCTAAATATGCTTCCATACATCGGTGGCATAATAGCCATAGCATTGCCGGTTATTATAGCATCAGTTACCAAAGACGGATTCTCAACACAGTTAGGTATCCTGGGAGCGTATACACTTATACAGTTTATCGATAATAATTTTTTGGTCCCTTTCCTGGTATCATCAAGGGTAAAAATAAATGCCTTCTTTTCTATTTTTGTTGTATTGCTTGGTGGTGCCTTGTGGGGGGTATCGGGTATGTTTTTATCCATTCCTTTTGTAGCGATTTTAAAAATAATTTTCGATCGCCTGCCCGAAATGAAACCGTGGGGCAAGTTATTGGGTGATGAAGTGCCTACCCGGCATAAAGGAGAAATATGGATGAGAAGAAGAAAAAGAAAAGAGGCGCTGTCAGAAAAGATTGTGGAAAGTGTAGATAAAATAAAGTAAAAAATTCCGCTGCTTTTAACTCAGCAGTTTTAATTTTATTTTATACCAAGTTGAGCTTTATATCTTGCAATAGTATTGTTAGCTTCTATTAATTGTAGTTTTATATTATGCAGTTCTGGTTTTCCGGATTTTAATAAAGCTTCGGTTTCTTCATTATTTTTTTGAAGTAGTAAAATAGCATTATCCATTCCTTTAATGATTTCCTGTGCAGATTTTAATTTTTTCTCAAATTCCCTTTCTGCAGATTCCTTTACAGTATGGGTATGTGCACTTTCTTTTTGAGCAGTTTCCTTCATCAGCCGTTCTCTTTCCCAGGAACCTGTTGTGTTGTTTTGTAGTTTTTTAACCTTTGCTACTGTTAGGGTGCGTATAAGCCATGCAAGTCCGAAGCCAATAATGAAAGCAATGCCTGAGTATATAATTATTTGGGACAATATGTAGTTGTTTAATAGCGCAAAATATTTCATTTAACAGGAAATAAATAATTAGCGGTGATAAATATTTTGTAATAAAGGCCGGCAAGTAGTGAATTTAGAAAGGTGTTCCGCTATTTATTTCAAGGTACGTACAGGAGTCTGCTTTTTGCAATTCTAAAAAGAAAGGCCTGCGCTATGTTTTTTTAAAAATTATATGTACTTTTTCAGCCTCCCCGGCAAAATAGATCCATCCTGCGAAAACAATGGCTTGCTAAAGTTTTAATAACACTAATATTTTTATTTTTTAATCGCCTCTTAGCAGGCAATAAATCTTGTGTATGAAAAAGTTTAGTTTCTTTTTTTCCTTATTCATTTTGGCTAGTGCTACTTATTTTTCTGCCTGCAATAACAGCAGCAGTAACAGCACTACAAAAACAGTTACAGATACAAAAGTTACAGATATTCAACCCACTTCAAAGTCGGCAGCGGCTTTGGCTTCCTTTCATGAGGGGATGGCATCTCTTGACATAGGCGACGTGAAAAATGCACGTGCTTCCTTTACCAAAGCCATTGAACAAGATCCGCAATTTGGAATGGCTTACCTGATGCGGGCAAATGTTGCAGCTTCAGCAAAACAATTTGCAGATGATATTGCTAAAGGAAAGGTCAATCTCGACAGTGCCAGTACCTGGGAAAAAATGTATGCCGACTTCCAGGCAACAAATTTGACCGATGACAGGAACAAAGGCATTGAGATCGCTCAAAAAATGGCAACTGAAAATCCGGACGCAGCCAGGGCACAGGCAGACCTTGGGAATGCCTATACTGGCAATAACCAATTTGATAAAGCCAGAGAAGCATTTCAAAAAGCTATTCAATTAAATCCTGCCTGGGTGGGTGGGTATACTGGGCTGACTAACTCGTATCTTTTTTTTGAACCCAAAGACTTAAAAAAAGCGGAAGATAATGCGCTGAAAATTGCTGCAATGGCACCAAAAAGTGCCGGCGCACAAATTGTATTGGGTGATGTGTACCGGGCACAAAATGATTTTAATAAAGCAAAGGCGGCTTACACAAAAGGGGTAGAATTGAATACGGAAGCGCCCGAGGCTTATTATAAACTCGGTCATGCAAATACCTATCTTGGTAACCTGGAGGAAGCAAGAAAAAATTATGCTGATGGTGGTATGCATGATATTACAAAAACTGGTTCGGTATTAAACACTGCATATACTTATTTATATGGCGGCGACCAGAAGGCTTCTATAAAATATTTGATGAACGAGATGACAAAAATGGACGCAATGGGAGCTAAGGAATCTGTTGCCAACGAAAAAAATAATATGCTTACTACTATTGCAGCTATAGCTATGCATATTGGTGATGCTGCCACCTTAAAACAGGTAGAACCAATGATAAAAGCCACTTCTGACCAGATAACCAAAGACCTGGGAAATACAGACGAAGCGAAGGTTTTTGCTGTAGCAGATACGCTTCACTGGCAGGCAATGATTGCCATGGCTGAAGCAAAGTACGATAATGCAAAAGCGAATGAGGAAAGTATGAAAGCGGTTTTGTCCCCCCTTAAAGATGACCGTAAACTGGAAGGGTATTATGCAGATATGGGTATGATAAATATGAAGGAAAAAAAATATACAGATGCAATAAGCAATTTTGAAAAAGCAGATCCTAATTCAATTTATAATAAATACCAGCTTGCCAAGGCAAATGAAGCAGCAGGGAATAAGGAGAAAGCAATGGTGTTGTATAAAGAGGTAGCGGCATATAATTTTAATGATGTAGGAAATGCCTTGGTAAGAAGTGAAGTGAAGAAAAAAATTGCAACTCCATAAATTTGAGTTTAAAGAAATGAGATCTGTGCTGTCTGTATGTCCTGGATATACAGGCAACTGTGCTTAAGGGAAAATAGGGTGGGAGAAATATAGGATGTTCATTTATAAGGCTATTCAGTTAATATCCGTATCCAGTATTGCATAAAAAAAATTATCAACCCATTCACCTCGTATTGGTAAAATTTTTCTTTT
>JBDUCK010000181.1:0-7014 GCA_040003485.1 Ferruginibacter sp.
TACTCACATACCACCACGCAGGTATTTGTATTTACCAAATACTACGGCTCTTTAAACCGGCCAAATCATATAAGTAGTTTTGTTGCAACAAACAGGTGAGGCCATTTATTCCTGCTACTAATAATTCAATTTTTTAAATTTAATAAATGAAAGTAAAATCCGAATCAATAGCATTACGATTTGCCCGTTGCGTGGCAATGGGAGTGATTTTAAGTATGCTACTTTTCTATAATGCTCATGTTTTCGGCACCTGGACAGTCGAAGAATACTTTCCACGTCCGGAGACAACAAGTACCATCCTGCTACATAACAAATGTGCAGTTTTAGGCAGTACACATACACTTAGGCCTAATACAGATGTTTCTGGTTTAGGCGAACGTATTGACGGAACTAAGCTAAGCGCAAGTTTCATGAATTTTTCCGATGGGCATTTTTCCGGAATAATTATTCTTGCGCTTATATCAGGCATGGTTATTTTCTTTATTCGCAATAGTATCAAACGAAAACACGAACTGAATCCGTAAACATCACACGACACACAGGAAATGCAGATGCAAAGATTTATCAGCATATTTGGAAATGAACATTTAAATCGCTTATAATTAATTTTCAGCGCAATAAATTTCTAATTGAATTGAAAATTCTAAAGTTGTTTTTTAATTGAACATTTACAATGGCAGAGATAGCAACAAATACCAACCTTTCGCAAACGCATAATTGGAGTTATACTTTAAATCAAACATAAACTGTATGAAAAATTCAATAAATAATACCAACACCAATAATCATTTTACTGTAAAATTATCGACGCTGTATACAGTTGCTTTTATTTCACTTAGGCATATTATTCATGAGGCGCATGAGTTTGCCCACATGATACTTGGACGTTTTTTATGCGGAGTGTGGGGGACAAGAGATTTCAATAATGTACATCCTATGTCAGATGCATATACGGAAAATCATTCTGGAAGTGCCCTGCTTGGTCTTGAAGGGCCATTTGTAAATTATTTTTTGATATGGCTGGGAACTTTCCTTATCGTTTATGGTAACACATCTTCAAAGAAATCCTGGGGACTTACATTAATTTTTACAAGTCTGCCTTTTGCCCGGTTCTTTACAGCGTTGATTGGTGGTGGCGATGAGTTTGGAGTGATTAAAACTTTTATCTCCGATCCATTAACTGCAAGGGTTGTATTGATCTCCATTATTGTTGCAGTACTTTTCTACCCGCTGTATATAGCTTATAAGGCATTCAAAAACACACAATTCAAACGGCTCTTCTTTACAGGTTTTTAATTTTGCCGATGCTGCTCGAAGGGACGGTGGTTTTGTTATTCTTTAATTATTTGCTCAAGATAGGAGTGTTAAATATATATCCATTCATGGGGTCGCCATTGTTGGTTTATGTAATACTGCTTATTGCCATCATTGTGTTTATTCTGACTGCAAAAAATATTAAATTCCTGGTTTCAGCGGTTGTAAGCAAGAGTATTTTACAAAGTAAAAAGGTTGCGATTTAATAGTCCGTTCCGGCTATTATAACCTCGGAATCAATTTTATAAAATCATCTTTGCGACGTCTCGCCACATCGAGTTCTGTACCGTCTGATAAAAGTACTGTGCCGCCATCGCCACGCGTATATTTTTTTACATGATTAAGGTTTACAATGGAAGATTCATGTATCCTGAAAAACTGGTTGACAGATAATATTTCTTCGAAGTCTCCCAGCGTTTTACTTACAAGAATTGTTTGCTTATCAAGAAGATAAAATTTTGCATACCTGCCGTTCGCTTCTACCCTCAATATGTCGGACATCTTCACAAAACTAATACCATCTGAGGCGCTCAAAGCAATCGTTTTATCTAACGGGTTTTTATTAGTAAGATTATTAAACAGGTGCTCAAACCTTACATGGGGCTTTTTTTCCTGCAATCTTTCTTTATATTTTTCAATGGCTATGGTAAGGTCTTCATCATCTACCGGCTTTAATAGATAATCCAGCGCACTTACTTTAATCGCATTAATGGCATACTGGTCATAAGCCGTAGTAAAGATTACTTCAAAGTTTATCGGGCTTATTTTTTTAAGCATATCAAAGCCATTCATCTTTGGCATTTGTATATCTAAAAAAACAAGATCCGGCTGATGCTTTACGATGCTGTCAATTCCATCGGTGGGATTGTTGCAGGTATCAATTATCGTTATATCATCTGCATGTCTTTGCAACATAATAGTAAGCATCTCCTGGCTCACCGGCTCGTCTTCAATAATAATGGTTCGTATCATTTTTTATTTTTTTAAATGGGTATTGATATAATCACTTTTGTTCCGCAGCCTTCACCAGCTTCGTTTTCCATATCAACGATCTTTATTCCGGCTGGTGTACCGTCATCTTTTTTAAGCGCCTCCAGTCTTTTTGTAGCTACGCTTATTCCTATAGAATGATGCGGCTCTGTGTTATTGCTTTTATACAAAGCAGCTCTTTTTCTTCCGATGCCGTTGTCTGTAATAACTACTTCGAGCCAGTCAACATGCGATAAAAATTGTATGGCGATATTTCCTGAATCTTCGAGGTGCATAATACCATGCAACATGGCATTTTCAACAAAAGGCTGTATCAGCATTGAAGGTATTGACACTTCTATTGTATTGATATTTTCGTGTACGCTTATAGTATATGACAGTTTGCTTCCAAAACGCAATTGCTCAAGATCAAGGTATAGTGTTAATAATTGCAATTCTTTTTCAACTGTAACCATACCACTCTGGCTGTTGTCTAAAATAGACCGTATAAGTTTAGAAAATTTTCCCAGGTATTTTTCTGCATTGGCCGGCTCGTTGGCTATCACAAATTTCTTTATAGAGTTTAAGGCATTAAAAATAAAATGTGGGTTCATCTGGCTGCGGAGTGCCGCCAGTTGCACTTCTGCCAGTTGCTGGTTGATATGAGTAAGTTCTGTTTGTTGTTGCCTTACCCGCTGTTCGGCTTCTATAGATACCAACTTGCTGCCAACCAGCGTGGCGATGGTATTCAATGCCTGCAGGTGTTGCGTGGTAAAAAAGTTTTTATCATAATGCTCGCTGTCTATGACGCCAAGCAGTTGTTCATTGTATTTTATAGGTACACAGATTTCACTCAGGCGAACCATTTCGTCTGCCCGGTACCGATAGTCTTTGGATGTATCGGGAATAAGTATCGCATTTCCGGTTTCAATAACTGCGCCTACCACACCCTGCCCCGGTTCTACCTCAAACAGCTTTTTTTCTATTTCTTCCAAAGATCCCTTGGGGCCGTATCCTGCTTTTTGGATAAGTTTTGTATGGTCATCATTCCATAGATAGATCATGCAATCCACGAAGCCCAGCTTACCGATTAAGTTTTTTGCAACATCCCATAATACTTCGTCCACTTCGTTTTTATTAAATAATGAAGTGGTAAAAAAATGGCTGATCTGTTCAGATTCAAGTTGCATTTTATATTTTTCGGCAGTCAGATGCTGCAACCTGGTTTTTCCGGCTTCTAATTCTTTAAAGTTATTTTCCCGCCATTTTATTAGAATGACCAAACCCGTTATAAGGGCTATTACTATTAGCGCTATAAACCACCATCTTTTCCAGAAGGGGGGAATAATATGAATGTCAAGCGATGTGATGTTTCGGCTAAAACTACCATTGCGGTTTATGCATTTTACCTCGAAGGTATAGTGGCCCGGTTGTAACTGGTTGTATTGCACACTTTGGGTTTCATCTGCCTGCTGCCAGTTTTTATCAACCCCTTTAAGCCGGTAATAATATTTTATTTTATTTGCCGAGCCGAATTGCAAAGAAGCAAATTCAATGTGAAAACTGTTGTCAAGATAGGAAAGAGAAAGTTCTTTTCCCGTGCGTATCAAATTATCCGTTAAAATATTTTTGTCAAAAACTCTGAAACCCGTGATGGTTACGTCCGGTGCGTCATTGCGTTCATTCAGGGTTGCGGGGTCAAACAGCATAAAGCTTTCCGCCGTACCTATCACCAGCCGCCCATCCTGCAACTTGTAAAAATGGTTATTAAAATTATTATTTATGATCCCATCATCCTCATCATAATTGGTAACCTTAACCGGATGCAGATTTATCTTGCTAAGCCCCCCATAAAGGGCCACCCAGATATTTTTATTATCATCTAGCGCAATCGCCTGTACAAGGTTATTTGGCAAGCCTTCTTTGCCAGTTACCGCGGTGATTTGTTTTGTATTCTTATCAAAAATATTTAATCCTCCCTGCGTGCCTATGAGCAAACTATCTCTATTATAGGCGGTAATTGCAGTTATGGTATTGCTGCTGATGGAGTGGTTACTTTTTTCATCCAGGCGGAATGATTCAATAAAGCGGCCGGCTCTTTTATCAAATAATTGTAAGCCGTTAGCAGCAGTTCCGACCCATATTTTCTCATCATCCAATAAAAAGCACAGCACTCTTCGGGATGAATTCAGGTCATTTTTATTAAAATCTGCATAAGAGATGATTTTCTTTGTGGCAGCATCAATTTTTATCAATCCCTTACTCCAGTGGCCAATCCATATATTTGCTTGCCCATCCTGCTGTATCACATTTATATTTCCCAGTAAAGCATTATCAGTATAGTTGGTAAATTTTCCGGTGACCGGGTTCAGTAAGAGGATGCTTCCGCTTTGGTTGGACGACCAGATGATGCCATCCTTGTCCTGGAATAAATTCCATAATTGATTATCTAATCCTTTTGGATCTTTCTCTGCTAAATAGTGATTTTTGAATTTAAGATTTCTGTCTAACCTTACAATGCCACCATGCTGAGCATAGTAGCTTATATAGATGTCACCGTCTTTCCCTTCCAGAATATCTGATACTTCTGCAGAAGGCAGGAGGTCAGAATAGTTAGATGGCTTATTATAAATAGAAAAAGACGGTTTATTAATGTCAATAATACTTATTCCGTTATCTGTTCCAAGCCAGATATTATTTTTATTATCCTGGGCCATGTATATCGGTCCTTCTTTCTGCATATTTACATGCAGGCCATACGAAATACTATTGTCAGCGTTAATAATATTAAAACTATCAGCAGCATAATTGTAGATGCCAATACCCCTCGAAAACAGGGATACTAAAAGCGCTCCTTTGTTACTGATAAAAATCTGCCCGATGGCATTTTGGGTTATACCAACGGCTTGTGCCCCTTTTGCAACAGCCTTAAAAATATATTGATGAAAGTTATTGGTAACAAAATTGTACCTGTACAATATGCGCTCATAGCCGGAGCTTAACCATATATTATTAAATCCATCGAAGGCAACGGTACTTACCTGTGTTTGCAGATCGAATAAAGGAAGATGCTGCGGATTATTGCTTTTATCCGTTAGCACATTTTTATCAACTGATAATTTTTTTACACCGCCGGTCGTTGCAAACCAGAGATTGCCGGTGTGATCCATGGCGATGCCGCTGCTTAAAGCCAGGCTCATTTGCAGCAGGGAATCCATTGGTTCAAAGTGGTTCGTTTGATCATTTAATTTAAAATAACCGTTATGTCCGGCGACCCAAATTCCCCCGTGGCTGTCTTCCAAAAATTGCCATACCCCATTTATCTTTTCAATCCCGGCAGGGCGGTGAATATTATAGTTAAAAAATTTCCCGAAATTTCTGTCTAACAAGTAAGGCCCTTCCTGGTCTGTGCCTATCCATAAACGCTTTTTACTGTCTTCATAAATGGCGCTGATCCAATCACTATGCAATGCCTCCGGATCGTGTACATCGGCCTGGTAAGTCACGAACCGTTTTCCATCATAACGCTGTAAGCCCGTCTGCATGCCTATCCAGAAGAAACCCTTGTTGTCCTGGCAGATAGGTCCCACCTGGTTGCTGATTAAACCATTTGCCGTAGTGAGGTGCTTAAATAAATAGTCAATGCTCTGAGCCGCAGCAGGAGTGCAGCCTGTAATGCCTGAAAACAGGAGGTAAATAAAGATTAATTTCTTTTTAATGGTTTGCATGATTATTCGCTTTAAAGATAATATTTAAAGCCATATTACGGTGGACAGGAGGAGGGTATGTAGCAGGCGGCAATCGATTTCGTTATTATGAGCTAAAAGCATATGGGAACTTGTTGTTACCGGTGTATTTTTGGCAACCTTTGGGGTGCAATCAACCAATACTAAGGAAATTTACAAACCCCAAAATAATCACTCAGTAATTTTTACCTTGTCTATAAGTAGTTAATCCGGCAGGTAGAATAACAGGATGACCCACAAAGGAATAGTGATGACATTGTCTATATATACAATAATTGGCCTTCAGGCCAATTTATTCCTTCATTCTTCTCCCGCCAAATACTTCTACAGCACCGCAAACTCATTATTCTACTCCTGGCAATACGTTCACATAGCTGAGCATTATTTCCGCAGTTAGTTTTACGGTATAAATCAGACAAAACACTGTATATGAACAAGTTCATTTTTTCAGTACTACTTATTATTTTAAGAACAGTAGGTTTTTCTCAATCAGTTGGCATAGGCACAACCACCCCAGATGCCTCATCCGTACTTGAATTAAAAGCAAACAATAAAGGCTTTCTTCCGCCCCGTATGACTGCTTCAGAAAAGGGTTTAATTCCTTCACCGAAGGCAGGCTTGTTAATTTATCAAACAGATGGCACACCAGGATTATACCTTTATAATGGCACTGCCTGGGTTGCAGTAGCAGGCGTATCTTCCGGGACCGGCTGGGCATTGACGGGGAACTCAGCAACTAACCCGGCCACAAATTTTGTTGGCACTATTGATAATCAAACTTTAAAGTTTCGGGTAAATAATATTAACGCAGGAGAAATAAACACGATCAATGCAAATACCGGCCTGGGCCAATTTACTTTTTCGGGAACAGGAACAGGAGGACAAAACACAGCTCTTGGTTACAATAGTTTAACTAATAACACCGATGGAAATGATAACACAGGTGCCGGACTTGGATCATTGTACAGCAATACAACGGGTTCAT
>JBDUCK010000182.1:0-7004 GCA_040003485.1 Ferruginibacter sp.
AAACCACAATGAAAAGAACAAATCTACTCTTTAGCAGTATTATCATTATAATGCTGTTTGCATCCTGTGCCACCTCTAAAGAGGCACGCAGTTACAGAAAATCAGTTAACGGAAGCTGGCAGCTACAAACGGTAGTAACAGAAGGGATTACCGGCAAAATAAAAGCCCAGGTTTTTAATGAAGCAGATTTTAATTGCTTTGTAGGCAGTAGCTGGAGCTTTAATCAAAATAACAGCCTTGGCAGTTATACCATTGCAAAAAATGCCGGTGAGTGTGTTGCTATCAAAAGAGAGTTCCGTTGGTCGGTTTACGAAGCGGCAGACCAGCCCAAATTATTACAGTTTAAAAGGCTTGACAATAAGTTAAAAGAAATTGATGAAGCCGGTGGCGGCTTCCGGTTTACCATTATAAAAGTGGATAATACCAGCATGCAGCTAAAAAGCGATATAACTTTTGAAGGAAGGCCGGCTTCTTTTACTTACAACTTTGTAAAAAATTAATATTACCTAACTATAAACTTATTAAACATGAAAAATTTATTTAGAAATATAATATTATCGGCGACTTCAATTATAATAATTGCCAGTGGGTGTGATGCTACTAAAAGAGCCAGTAAGCAGGATAAAGGTGTAGCCATAGGCGCAGGCGGCGGCGCAATCATAGGCGGAATTTTAGGTAACAATATTGGCAAAGGCGGCCATACTGCATTGGGCGCAATCATTGGCGCCGCCGTGGGTGGTGTAGCCGGCGGTATTATCGGTAATAAGATGGACAGGCAGGCAGAAAAAATAAAAACAGAAATACCAGGGGCAAAAGTAGAAAGAGTAGGAGAAGGTATTGATGTAACTTTTGATGAAAACAATCCTGACGGAACCAAGGCGGGGGTATATTTTGCCACCAACAAATTTGATATCAACTCAAATTCTGTACTGGCACTGGATAAAATGGTAAAAATATTTGCGGAATATCCTGAAACAAATATTTTAATTGAAGGGCATACAGATAATGTAGGTGCTGATGCTTATAATATGACGCTCTCCGAAAAAAGAGCAACTGCTGTCGGGAATTATTTAAAAGCTGCCGGTGTTGCTGCATCTAGGTTTACCATTAAATGGTATGGCGAAACTGCACCAAAAGTAGATAATACCACTGCCGAAAACAGGGCGCTGAACCGGAGGGTAGAATTTGCCATAACAGCAAACGAAAAAATGAAAGCAGACGCAAAAGCAGAAGCAGATACAAAGCAATAGACTCTTTTTATATACCGGCTGCCGGATGATTACCTTATAGTTTTTTAATGATCAACTATTATTAAAGAAAACAGGGAAATCGCCCGGCAGTTTTTTATTTTTGCTGCATGATAAAAAATGTTTGCGTAGTGGGTGCCGGCACAATGGGTAGCGGAATTGCATTGGCGGCTGCACAAAATAATCTTCCGGTAATTTTATTTGATATCAACGGAGCTGTTATTACAAAAGCAAAAACACAGATTGACAGTAACCTGGATTTTTTACTACAGAAACAAAAAATAACTTTACCTCAAAAAGTTGAAATACTTAATCATATCATATTTACATCTTTAATTGAAGAATGTGTTGGCGATTTAATAATAGAAGCCATCATAGAAAAAATTGAAGCCAAGGAAGATATATTTACGAAGCTTGCTGATCTTAATGATCCTAAAACTATTTTGGCCAGCAATACTTCTTCTCTTTCCATAACAGCTATTCAAAAAAATCTTCCACACCCCGAAAGGGTAATAGGTATGCACTTTTTTAACCCGGCAAATATTATGAAGTTGGTAGAGGTAGTAAAAGGTGCCGCAACTTCTGAAGCCGTAGCAAAGGCGGTAATGGATATTTGCGTGGTTATGAAAAAAACACCGGTTTTGTGCAATGATTCGCCCGGCTTTATTGTAAACCGAGTAGCCCGTCATTATTACCTGGAGGCAATGTTCATGGTAGAAAAAAATATCGCCAGCGCAGAAGATATAGATGCGGTAATGGAATCAATGGGCTTTAAAATGGGGCCGTTTAAATTGATGGACCTGATAGGCATGGATATAAACCTGGCTGTATCAACATCTCTTTATGAAGCCTTTGATAAGACAGAAAGATTTATGCCATCACCCATCCAGGTTGATAAAGTTGCAAAAGGAGAGCTTGGAAAAAAGACGGGGAAGGGTTTTTATGATTACAGTTGATAAACGCTGATCATTCTTTATTTACTCCCGTAAGCGCATATACCGCAAACGAAGCCAGCCAATGCTCTCCGGCATATTCGCCACTGGCTACCTGTGGCAATGCAGCCTCCAGGTGTTCGTTTGCTAATTGCAATAAATGATTGTTGTGTATTGCTACAGCAATGCCTTTAAGACACCAGGCCCTGCTTAAATTCAAGCCATCTAAGTGTACCAGTTTTCCATCAGTCCTGTCTTTTACTTTACCCGTTTCTATTTTTAAATTAACATCAAATAATAGAGGCATAAACTTTTTTAACCATACAGAAAATTGTTGTGGCGCCAAAACTTTTCTCATTAAATCGGCTTCTTCCAAACAGGGGCTTAAAAAATCGCTGCCGCCGGGCTCCCAACTAAACGGGCAATTTTTATCTGCAAAATAAAAACGCATGGCTGCTGTATTGATAGCTTTGCTCAAGCTGCTGTCTTTTTGATGGTAAGCATAATCATACATCATACTCAACCCAAAAGCAAGGTTGGTATGCTCTCCCACACGAATAGGATATACCAGTTTGCCAAGATAATCTGCCGTAAGTTTTGAAAGTGTTGTTGCCAGTGGTTGCAATGCAGCAGCCCATTTTTTGGCATCGGCATCATTCCAGTTTAATAATTCATCCTGTAATTGCAACAGCCATGCCCAGCCATAAGTGCGTTCAAAACTTTTATTATCTTTCGATTGAAATAATAATATTTCCTGCTGAATATTTGCATCGGTGAAATGTTTATTGAATAGTTGGCGTATGGTTGCAGCTTCGGCAATATCAGGATAAGATTTTAATAATCTTGCCAGCATCCAATGGCCATGCACACTGCTATGCCAGTCGAAACAGCCAAAAAATGCCGGATGATAATTTTTAGGTGTGGTAACTAAGGAGGAATCAGAAAAAGTGATGCCTGTTTTGTATGGCCATTCTTTTTCGGCACACTTCAGCGGCAGTTTTGCAAAATGCGAAGCGCCTGCGCTGGTAAGTATGATCTGCCCGTTTTTTTTGATATACAAACTATCATCAGCAAAACCATTGGCAACATTAAAAACACTAAGTAGCAATACAAAAAAATATTTACGCATTATCTTGGCTAAATTTGAAAACTAAAAATAGGTTTTATTTCTTCTCCAGCATTTCATATCGCCCCACTCAGCGAAAATGCACTCTTGCTTTCGTATGGTAATTTAATTGACAGCAGCATCAATGAAAAGATAATTGCATTGCACAAAGCCCTTGCAGCTAAGCCTTTTCCGGGCTTTATAGAATCAGTTCCTGCTTATGCATCGCTGGCTGTTTTTTATGATGCCATTTTTATTAGATACAATCAACCAAATATTAAAACTGCTTTTGAGGTTGTAAAAAAATATATTATAGAACTGGTGGCTGAAATAAGTGAAACAGCAGCCAATAAAGCGGCTAAAATAATTTCTATCCCAGTCTATTATAATGGCGCAGACCTGGAATATGTTGCTACAATAAATCAGTTAACTATTGAAGAAGTCATAAAAATTCACACTTCAGTTAATTACCGGGTTTTTATGACGGGCTTTTTACCCGGCTTTGCTTACATGGGCACAGTGGATGAAAAAATAATCACGCCAAGAAAAGAGACACCCCGGCTGCATGTTGCGGCCGGCAGTGTGGGCATTGCAGGTGCACAAACCGGAATTTACCCGATTGATTCTCCCGGCGGCTGGCAGATTATCGGCAAAACGGCTTTATCCATTTTTGATAAGAATAAACCTGATCCATGCTTATTAAAAGCCGGTGATGAAGTGCAGTTTTTTTCTATTAATAAAAATGAATTTGAAAAAGAAAATGAGCATTAAAATTATCAAACCGGGCATTTGTTCTACTATCCAGGACCTGGGTAGAACAGGCTTCCGCTCCCTGGGAATTGGCCCCGGCGGCGCAATGGATTTTTTTGCTGCAGCTGTTGCTAATTATTTAGTGGGTAATATTGAAAAGCAACCGGTCATTGAAATTCATTTTCCTGCCGCAGAAATTTTGTTTCAATCAAATACATTGATAAGTATTTCCGGGGGAGATTTTGATGCTCATATTAATGAAACATCTATCGAAATAAATCAACCCTGTTTTATACAAGCGGGGGATGTATTATCTTTTAAAAAAAATATATCCGGGGTAAGAATTTACCTGGCAATAAATGGCGGAATGGAAGCGGAAAATTGGTTGGGCAGCGCCAGCACAAATATAAAAGTTAAGGCGGGAGGTTTTAAAGGCAGGCTTCTGCAAAAAGAAGATACCATTAAAATACATTCGGTCACTGTTGAAAAAGATAACAGGAAGATTGCTGTTTCATCTAACGCAATTCATTCCGTTTACAATAATCAAAATACCATCCTCTGCATTGCCGGGCCGGATTGGCATTTAATTAATGCATCATCTGAAAATATTTTTTTAACCTCTGCTTTTACCATCACTAATCAATCGGACAGGATGGGTTACCGGATGGCTGGTGAAAGTCTTTCAGTAAAAAAAACAACAGAATTAATTTCTTCTCCGGTTGTTTTTGGCATCATACAATTATTACCCAACGGGCAGTTGATCATTTTAATGGCAGATCATCAAACCACCGGTGGCTATCCCAGGATAGCGACTGTTATTGCTGCTGACCTACCTAAGCTGGCTCAATTGCCGGTGAATGCTAAAATTAATTTTAAATTGGTTTCACCCGGAGAAGCTGAAGAAAGATTAATTTCCCTTCATAAAACATTAACCGAAATACAAGCAGGTTGCCAAAATTTTTATGATAAATATTGATCTTAACTGCGATATGGGAGAAGGAATGGGCAATGAAGAATTGCTGATGCCTTTTATCAGCAGTGCAAATATTGCCTGTGGTTATCATGCGGGTGATAAGGAAGAAATAAAACGGGTAGTTGATCTTTGTATAAAATATAAACTGGCCATCGGCGCTCATCCTTCTTTTCCCGACAGAGAAAATTTTGGTAGAAAAGAAATGCATTTACCTAATGAAGAAATATATCATCTCGTAAAAATGCAAATAGAAATATTGAATACCATTAGCCTCGCTGCAGGAGCAACACTGCATCATGTAAAGCCCCACGGGGCTTTGTATAATATGGCAGCAAAAGACGCTGCATTAGCAGCAGCCATTGCAACTGCGGTAAAAGATATTGATAGCAGGTTGATTTTTTATGGCTTATCAGGTTCAGTAATGATTGATGAAGCAAATAAAATTGGCTTGCAAACAGCTAATGAAGTTTTTGCAGATAGAAGCTATCAGCCAGATGGTTCCTTAACGCCAAGAGCTAATGCCAATGCATTAATTACCGACGCAGCAACAGCAACAAAACAGGTGATGCAAATGATACAGTTAAAAAAAATTACCTCAGTAAATGGCGAAACTATTTCAATAAAAACAGATACAGTTTGTATTCATGGCGATGGTAAGCATGCTGTACTATTTGCAAAAGAATTAAACAACAGTTTACAAGCAGCGGGCATCACTATACAAAAAATAAAGCATTGAAAAACGCAGCAAAATATTCAGGCGCTTTTTTAGGAGCTGCTTTTTTAATGGCTACTTCTGCCATCGGGCCGGGTTTTATTACCCAAACCACAAAATTTACCAACCAGTTGCTGGCCAGTTTTGGTTTTGTGATCCTCATTTCTTTATTACTGGATATTGGTGCACAATTAAATATCTGGCGCATTGTTGGTGTATCAAAATTGTATGCACCCGACCTGGCCAATAAGGTTTTTCCTGGCGCAGGAGTTTTTTTAACCATCCTGATTGTGATAGGTTCATTTGCTTTTAATATTGCCAATGTTGCCGGAGCCGGCCTCGGCCTTCATGTATTAACCGGCTGCAGTGTAATCACCGGCGCTATCATAAGTTGTGTCATTGCCATCCTCATTTTTATAATTAAAGAAGCCGGTAAGGCTATGGATATTTTTGCCAAAATTTTAGGGTTTGTAATGATTGGCCTCACGTTGTATATTGCCTTTCAATCTCACCCGCCTGTGGCAGAAGCGTTACATAAAACTTTTTTTCCGGATAGTATAAATGAAACCATTATCTTAACTGTTGTTGGCGGCACCATTGGTGGCTACATCAGTTTCGCAGGCATTCACCGGTTATTGGATGCAGGTATTTCTGGCCCGGCTTCATTAGCAAAAATTTCAAAAAGTTCGGTAACGGGTATTATCATCACCTCTGTTATGAGAGCCATTCTTTTTTTGGCGGTATTGGGTGTGGTGGTTCATCATGTTGCACTAGATGCGGATAACCCTGCGGCTACTGTTTTTGAAACGGTGGCCGGTAAATTAGGCTATCGGTTATTTGGATTAATTTTCTGGAGCGCTGCCATTACTTCTGTTGTTGGCTCCGCATTTACTTCAGTTTCTTTTTTAAAAGCCATCAATTTATCAGCGCAAAAAAACACCCGGACTTATACCATTGGCTTTATACTTTTTTCTACCATTATCTTTTTAATTATAGGCAAGCCAGTGCCATTATTGATTTTTGGCGGCGCAATTAATGGGTTGATCTTGCCCATTGCACTGGCAATTATTTTAATGGCAGTGCTTAAGAAGAAGGTCATTATGGGATATTATCATCCTATATGGATGAGTGTTGCAGGGTGGCTGGTGGTTGCGGTTATGTCCTGGTTAAGTGTAAAAGCAATCATTGATTTTATTAAACAATTTTAAGAATACTTTTGAGTAATACATAAGCTTATGATTTTAGTTACCGGTGGTGCAGGTTTGTTGGGGCAGGCATTAATCAC
>JBDUCK010000183.1:0-6913 GCA_040003485.1 Ferruginibacter sp.
GGCAAAGGCATGTATGGCTTGCATGTACACGAGGCAGTATTATTAAATAAGGAACCCGAAAGTGGCATCACCATACATTATGTGGATGAGATATATGATCATGGCAAAATAATATTGCAGGCAACCTGCCCGGTAGATGAAAAAGAGACTGCAGTTTCGCTGGCTCAAAAAATTCATACGCTTGAGCATCTGCACTATCCTGTTACAATAGAAAATATTATTTTAAAAGCAAAAGCCTCGTTAAATCAACCTGGTTAAACGGCTTCATAAATATTTGTTTCATAATATTACTTTTTTAAAAAACTCAGCCTTACAGTTGCGCTATCTTATTTCGTTATTTATATCAGCTTGTTTTCTTTCTCCATTGCAGGCACAGCTAACCGTTAGTGGTACTGTATTCGACATTAGTAAAATTAATTACGTAGAACATGTTCGTGTTATAAGTACCGGTGGTGAGCTGGCTGTTTCAGATTCTTTAGGCCATTATGCCATTGCGGTTAATGAAAACGATTCCCTTTATTTTTTTTACAATAACAAACCCACGCAAAAATTTCCGGTAAACACCATTCCCAATACCAGGCAGTTTGATATTTCTTTACGCATTAAAGTAGAAGGAAGATATAGTATGCTGAAAGAGGTAATTGTTTATTCAAAATCCCACAAACAGGATTCCCTGGAAAACCGGGATGAATATGCCGATGCATTTGGTTATAAAAAACCCGGGCTCAGTAGTTCACTATCGCCGGGAGGGGTGGCCGGTGCCGACTTAGATGAATTGATAAATATCTTCCGGTTTAAAAGAAACAAAAGACTCAAGTCTTTTCAGCACAGGCTGGAGCTGCAGGAGCAGGATAAATATGTAGATTACCGCTTCAATAAAATAACTGTTAAGCGTATCACCGGATTAACCGGGTCGCCTCTGGATAGTTTTATGGTTTGGTACCGCCCTTCTTATGATTTTACCAGCAACAGCGGTGAGCTTATTTTCAATCAATATGTTTTAAATGCTTTTTACCAGTTTAAAAAACTGGTGAATATTTCTCCTGCAAAAAAAGAAGATTAATTTTATAGCGGCCGATTATTCATTAAGCCTGGCTTCTTCAAGATCCAATTCTCTTTCTTTATTACGGATGAGTTCATCTGCGTATAACTTTTCGTGCCGCAATCTTTTTAATGATTCCCGTCTTACGGTTACCAGTTCCAGCAGCATATTGCGGTACCGCGGTAAAAAATCATCTTCGTCTGTTGATTTTTCGCCATCAACCAGTTTCTGGTAAGTAAGATTTATCATGCGCTCATATCTTTCCTTAACTCTCGTATAAGCTTCGTTATGTTTTATTTCTTCGGGGTAGTTTTGCTTCAGGTGATCTACTGCAGCTTCCGCAAGCTGAAGTTTCAGCGCCAGCTCCAGATCAAGATCTTTTTCATCCTCAGCTTTAATATTCAATTTTCTTATAACCCAGGGAAGGCTAAGGCCCTGCAAAACAAGGGTTATCAATATAACCGTAAAGGCAATAAATAAAAGCAGGTTCCTTTGAGGGAAAGGTTTATCGCCCCCCAGGGTAAGTGGTACAGCGAGTGCTGCTGCCAATGCTATTACGCCCCGCATGCCACTCCATGCTACCAGGAAAACAGATTTCCACGCCGGGGACTTTTCGTTTATTCGTACCCGTTTACTAAGCCTGTGGGGTAAGTAGGCACCGGGGAAAACCCAGGCGATGCGGATTATTATAGTGACCACGCTGATAATTATGCCATACAAAATAGCCGTTGTTAAAGAATATTCGCCCAGCCCCTTTACAATTTGTGGTAACTGTAAACCCAGCAAAATAAATACCAGGCCGGTTAATAAAAAAGTAAGTGTAGCCCAAAATGAATAAGTCTGTATGCGGGAATTATAACTGAACATTTCATCTGAGCGGTAGCTCAGAAACAAGCCACCGCTTACCACAGCCATAACACCGGAACATTTAAAATGCTCTGCGGCTATATACATCACATAAGGAGAGATGAGGGTTAATGCGGTATCAATACTGGGACTTGTAGGCAAAAAACGATGAACCAGGTAAACAACTGCTGCTATGGCTATGCCGATAATTATGCCGATACCAGCTACGATAAAAAAATCTGTACCTGCTTTCCAGAAACTGAATTGGCCGGTAACAATAGCCGCCAGCGAAAAACGAAAAACAATAAGTGATGAGGCATCATTGAGCATGCTTTCTCCTTCCAGTATTGTTACGACTGATTTAGGAACTTTAAGACTTTGTAATACCGAAGTGGCGGCAACTGCATCCGGCGGAGAAATAATACTACCCAGTAAAAAGCCCAGTGCTAAGGTAAAGCCAGGTATCATGGCGTGTGAAAGAAAAGCTATAGCAGTGGCTGTAAAAATTACGAGGCCTACAGATAGTAAAGTAATTGGCCGCCGGGCTGCCCAAAAATCTTTCCAGGAAGTGTTCCATGCCCCGGCAAAAAGTAATGGCGGTAAAAAAATCAGGAAAATAATATCGGGTTCTAAAACCATTACTGGTATACCGGGAATAAAACCGATTACCAGGCCTGCAATTACCAAAAAAATAGGATAAGGAATACCCAGTTTATTGCTGAGCATAGAAAGCATAGATACCGCCAGTAGAAGAGATAGCACCAGTAAAAGATTTTCCTGTAACATGTTTGTAATTTACAGAAATGTTGAAGGCTTCATTTTAAAAACTTAATACCCCACCAGTTTCTCAATTACCTGATGAAGCCTGCTGTAAGCCATAAAGTTTTTCTCCAGTGCTATATTAAAAGGAATGGGCGTGTCAAGGCTTGCACAACGCATAACCGGCGCATCTAAATAATCAAAACAATGTTCTCCAATCCAGGCAGCTATTTCGCCGCCAACGCCACCAGTTAAAGAATCTTCATGCAACAGCAATACTTTTCCGGTTCTGGCAACGGCAGATTTTATAGCAGCATAATCTAAGGGAAGCAGCGTACGTAGATCTAATATATCCAAAGAAATTTCCGGGTGATTTTTTGCATAGTCTAATGCCCAGTGTACACCTGCACCATATGTTATAATAGAAATATCTTCTCCCTGTTGTACCTGCCTGGCTTTACCTATTTCAATTTCATAATATTCCTGGGGTACCTGCCCGCTTACACTCCGGTACAAAGCTTTGTGCTCAAAGAATAATACCGGGTTGGGATCATTGATCGCTGCTATCAATAAACCCTTTGCATCAATAGGTGATGAAGGATACACTACTTTTAAACCAGGGGTATGTGCAAACCATGCTTCATTACTTTGGCTGTGAAATGGCCCTGCGCCTACGCCGCCGCCCGTAGGCATACGGATAACCACATCTGCGTTTTGGCCCCAACGGTAGTGAATTTTTGCAAGGTTATTAATTATCTGGTTAAAGCCCACAGTAGCAAAATCTGCAAACTGCATTTCCATCATAGCTTTATATCCTTCTAAACTTAAGCCCAATGCAGTGCCTACGATGGCGCTTTCACATAAGGGCGTATTGCGTACCCGTGCTTTTCCAAATACTTCTACAAACCCTTCTGTTACTTTAAATGCACCGCCATATTCTGCAATATCCTGCCCCATTAAAATAAGATTGGGATGCTGCTGCATCGATTGTTTTAAGCCATCAGTGATAGCATGTATAAATTTCTTTTCAGAAGGATTTTCGGGTTTATAATTGATGTTACTGTTATCAATTAACCTTTGATTATTTACGGGTGAGCTTGCATAAACATCTTTAATCTCTTCCACCGTATCAGGCTGTATCTCCATCGCTTTATTTGCTGCCTGTAATTCCGTGTCTATATAAATTTTTATTTCATTTTTCTTCGCAGCTATTTCTTCTGAAGATAAAATATTTTCCTGCAGCAACCACGCTTCATAATTTTTTATCGGATCTTTTTGTTCCCAATTTTCAAAGAGGCTTTTAGGCACATATTTTACGCCGCTGGCTTCTTCATGGCCACGCATGCGGAAGGTAATACACTCTATTAAATAAGGCTTTTGATTTTTAATGCAATACTCCCTTACGCCTTTGATGGTATCATAAACTTCCAGGATATTATTGCCATCTATCTGCACCCCTTCCATACCATAGCCTGCAGCTTTATCTATTAAATTTTTACAACGGTATTGTTCTCTTACCGGCGTGCTGAGGCCATAGCCATTATTTTCAATGATAAAAATTACGGGCAGCCCCCATACTGCAGCGGTATTAAGCGCTTCATGAAAATCGCCTTCACTGGTACCACCCTCGCCGGTAAACGCCAGGGAAACCTTCTCTTCTTTCTTTAATTTATAAGCGAGTGCTACGCCATCTGCAATGGCCAGTTGCGGGCCAAGATGAGATATCATGCCGCAGATATAATGTTCCTTACTTCCAAAATGAAAACTTCTTTCCCGGCCTTTGCTATAGCCCTCTTTATTGCCCTGCCATTGCATAAATAATTTGCTAAGCGGCATATTGCGCCCGGTAAAAACGCCAAGGTTCCTGTGTAAAGGCATGATCCATTCATCGGCTTGCAAAGCCATGGTAGCACCCACAGAAATAGCTTCCTGCCCTATGCCGCTGAACCATTTACTGATCTTTCCCTGCCTTAATAATACCAGCATTTTTTCTTCAATCATACGGGGCAATAAAAGCGCTTTGTATAAATCTACCAGTTGGGAAGCCGGAATATCTTTCTGTAAAAATTGCATGCTGCGAATTTCTACTTTATAACCCAAACAAACAAAGGGTGGCTGTTTTTTTATCCCGCTTTAAAATAAAGTGAACTTAAAGAAAGATTATATGCAACTCTATTTATCAATTCTCTTTTCTGCAACTATAACAAATGTATCAAAGGCATAACTGGGCCTTGGCATAATTTCCTTAACCGTAAAGCCGGCAAGTTGCAGAAACAACAATATTTCATCTTTGGTAAATGCCCTGATGGTAGATTCATCTTCGCAGATCTTTATCAAAGCACCATCCGCAGATGCTTCATAAAAAACAGACAGCCAGTCAATCCCCCAGCCCTGGCTGAGATTGAGGGACCAAAAGCTTTCCCGCTTAAATATTTTTTCCCCTACATCAGCGCTATGCCAAACGCCTTCGCTTGTTATCAGGGGTATAAATTTATTGGCATCTATAAAATCAAAGCAGATAATGCCGCCAGGTTTTAAATTTTTATTGATACAGGAAAAGCTTTCGCTTACGTCTTTATTGGTAAGCAGGTAACTGATAGTGCGGCCCGTAATTATTGCAGCCTCTACCAACCCTGGTAAATTAAAATCCTGCATACCTGAAAGCAAAAATTTACTGGCAGGATTATTCATTTTTGCGATTGAAAGCATCTCCGCACTGAGGTCCAGCCCGGTATATTCAAAATTATTTTCCGTAAACCGAGTGGCTAAATTCCCGGTCCCACACCCAATTTCTACTAAAGAACGGCAATGGTATTTTACCAGCAGTTGTTTATATAATTCAAACTCGGCATCGTAATCAATAAAGGTTTTGTACATAGCTTCATAAACCTGCGCCAGGCTGTTATACAGGTTACTCATAATGCTTGTTGTTTTTAAAAACCGGGCCGGGTATTACCAAACCGATTTTAACCCATACCATTCATTTTTTAAGAAAACAATTTCCCCGGTATCTTTTACCAGCCGCATTTTGGTAAAATCTGCTGAAGGAAAATATATTGCCGTCAGGCAGGTAAGGCCATCATCTGCAAAAACTTCTATAGATGACCGGTCGGTAAAAATATGCAACTTCATTATTTTAGCATCAGTTAGCCGGGGTGCGGTTTCCCTTGCTGCAAAAACAGGGCTGAAGGAAGTACTGCCCGCCTGTGTTCTGTCTATAAAATAGGTGTGATTGCTGTCGTTGTAGCCCACAGTTATTTTTTCTGATTTATCATTTAATAATTCAATAGCGAAAGAAGGGCTGGTTGTTTTCTGCCCATCTACTTCCAGAATTATTTCTGCTAAAGGCCCGGCGGTAAAAATAGTTGTTGTTATGGCATGCGGCTTTTGATTTACCCTGGTATTTTTTAAACCGGTGACAGGGACACTGCTTACAAAATATTTATCGCCAGTTTTAACCAGCCGCAACTGCCGGGGTAGTGTCATAGCGCTACGCCATTTTTCGGTAGGCACGTCCCTTGCATATTGCCAGTTACTCATCCAGCCTAAAAATAATCTTTTATCATCCGGAACATTGCTCCAGGTTACGCCGGCATAATTATCGGTGCCATAATCTATCCATCTTTCTGTGTTTGCCGGTTGTGCATTTACAAAATTACGGCCATCAAAATCGCCGACAAAATACTGCGTTCCACTGCCACCGTTAGGAGCGCCATTTCCTATGCTTACTATCAATACCCATTTTGTTTCGGTGCTGCCTTCCACGGCTAAAGGAAAAAGATCGGGACATTCCCACACGCCGCCATGGCTGCCTTCCTTAATGCCGAAATCACTTGTCAGGCTCCAGTCTTTAAGATCGGTGGAGTGATAGAACTGTATCCTGTCGCCAACTGCCAGGCTCATTATCCAATGCCGGGTTGGCTCATGCCAAAAAACTTTCGGGTCCCGGAAATCTTTATTGCCCGGATTTTTTATCACCGGGTTGCCGGAATATTTTGTCCAGTGGCGGCCTTTATCTGTACTGTATGCAAGGCCCTGTGTTTGAAAATTACGGGTGCCGGCTTTTTCTCCCGCCATATTATGATAGGTAAAAATCGCAACCAGCGGATCTTCCGCCCCGTCCTTAAAACCACTGCTGTTTTTAGTATCTACAACCACGCTGCCGCTGAAAATATAACCAAGCGAATCGGGGTATAAAGCAATGGGTAAATGTTGCCAGTGCAAGAGGTCCTTACTCACTGCATGCCCCCAATGCATGGGCCCCCA
>JBDUCK010000184.1:0-6912 GCA_040003485.1 Ferruginibacter sp.
ATATCCAGGGCCGAGGCAAAAGAAATAATAGATAATTATAAAAAGCAATTTCCTAATATTCAGAAATACATGGATGACACCATTAACTTTTGTAAGGAAAATGGTTATGTAGAAACATTGATGGGCCGCAAACGCTGGCTGAAAGATATTAACAGCGCCAACTTTACCGTTCGTGGTTTTGCAGAAAGAAATGCCATCAATTCTCCCATACAGGGCACTGCGGCAGATATGATAAAGCTAGCCATGATAAAAATTGTTGCGGAATTAAAAACAAATAATTTTAAAAGTAAAATGCTTTTGCAGGTGCATGATGAACTGGTATTTGATGTGTTGAAAGAAGAACTGGAAGCTATTCAACCTATCATTATCAGTTGCATGAAAAACGCTTTGATATTACCAAATGAAGTACCTGCAGATGCAGAAATTGGTAGCGGAGATAATTGGCTTTTGGCACATTAGCAGTAATATCTTTAATGATTAGTATTGAGTTAGCATTTTAAGAAACTTGCAGTTGTACAAGTGTTTTCCTATTTTGTAAAAAACATAAAAACATGAAACACTTTATTATTACAACCTGCATTGTTTCTGCTGCACTTTTCAGTTGCACTGATTCAGCAAAAAAAACAGAAAGCGTTACAAATGCCGACACTACGGCTACCACGGCTAAAACGGATGAAACGCCAACAACTATGGTAGCCTCCGCTCCTGTTGATTCGGCCACGATGATGAAAAACTGGCAGGCCTACATGACCCCCGGAGATGTACAAAAAATGATGGCATCATGGAACGGCGCCTGGAATGGCGATATAACCATGTGGCAGGCACCGGGAGCTCCGCCACAAAAAAGTAAAGGCACTACCGTAAATAAAATGATTATGGGTGGCCGTTACCTGGTAAGCAACCATACCGGTAATATGATGGGGATGCCATTTGAAGGAATGGGAACGCTGGCTTACGATAATGCCAAAAAAATATTTGTAAATACCTGGATTGATAATATGGGTACAGGATTAATGAAGATGGAAGGACCCTGGGATGAAGCAAGTAAAACCATAACCCTTACAGGCACCGGTGTAGACCCCACCAGTGGCACCGGAAAAGATATGGCCGTAAAAGAAACCTTTAAAGTAATTGATGATAAAACGCAACTGATGGAAATGTTTGGCCCCGGCCCCGATGGCAAAGAGTTTAAAATGATGGAAATAAAATTTACCCGTAAATAATTATAACTCTGTTAATTTTGCCGTTGCTATAAAATCATAGCAACGGCTTTTATTTGATACCATCATGGATAACCCTGTATTAATATATTGCTACGATGCCTACTGTGGCTGGTGCTATGGCTTTAGCCCTGTTATAAAAAAGATAGCCGAAAATTTTAAGGACAGGTTGCAGATTGATGTGTTGAGTGGCGGAATGATACTGCCCGAAAAACCAGTACACATAAAAGTTTCTGCCGGGTATATTGCCAACGCTTATAAAAATGTAGAGGAGCTTACCGGTATTAAATTTGGCAAAGACTGGCTCTGGCATATTATGAATCCTGAAGAAAGTGACTGGCACCCAAACTCAGAAAAGCCCGCCATTGCTATGTGCATTTTTAAAGAATATTACCCCGACCGGGCGGTAGAATTTGCTGCCGACCTGCAATACGCCCTGCATTACGAAGGAAGAGATTTAACTGATGACGAAGCCTATCTTCATCTCCTGGAAAAATACAGTATTCAAACAGAAATTTTTTACGAAAAATTAAACAGCGAAGCATATAAAGAAATGGCTTACTATGAATTTTCTATAATGAAACATTTACAGGTAACCGGCTTTCCCTGTGTGTTTATCCAGACAGCGGATTTAAAATTTACGATGGTGGCAAGAGGTTATACAGATTATGAAACACTGCATCAAAGAATAGAAAATGTGTTGGTGGAAGTAGAATAAAAAAGCGGCAGTTCTGCAACCACCGCCTTACCCGAAACTTAAAATTTTAAGCCCTATTGCTTTCTTTGTGGCCTTAACCCGGGTTCAATTTCTGTTGTCCATTTTGTTAACTGGTCGGCGGTAAAAATTTCTTTCAGCTTGGCATCCCTTCCTTTTGCAAGCTCATCCCTTTTTGCCATCATTGCATCCCTGTCCATTGTGCCGGCCGCACGCATTTCTTCAATGGCTTTTTGTTGTGCCGTATAAAAATCGCTGAATACCACGGTAGTTTTGGTGGTTTGATCTGCCGTTAAACTTAAGGGTGCCAGTTTTTCCATGGTAGCTTTTGTTCTTTCTTCAGGTGTCTGGCGTTGCATGCCGCCCTGTGCAATTGCAGTTCCTATAAAACAGATCATTGCAACTAATCCAATCATTAATTTCTTTTTCATTTGATTTTGTTTTTTATGTTTTTAATTTATTAACTGCTATTTCAAACTTTCCCCAGTTCCCTTTAGGTACACCCCGATAATTTCGGGAAGGGGCGGAGGGGATCATGGCCTGTGATCTTTCCCCCTGTTCATCACTTTATAAAACCCGGTATCAAATTTTGCTCTTTGCTGCGGTGTGCAGATGTTACGGATAGCTTTTAAATGTTTCAGCATCTGTATTTCCAAGTCTTTCTGCTGCAAAGCAGAATAAGTTGCCGCATTTATAATAGCGCTATCACTAAAAGATTTTGTGCCAAGTTCTTTAAATGCCTGCTCCTTGTTATTGCGCATTTTATCAAACAATTCTTTTACCTGGCTGCGATGATCCGATTTAATAGTTTCAAATTCGGCCATCTGTTCTTTATTAAAACCTATTTCTTTCTGTAAAAAATCGGTCATCGGACTCTTATGTTCTCCCCTTTTGACATCAGGTTTATTTAAGAAAAAAACAGACAATAAAACAAGATTAGCAATAAGCAGGATGCCAAGGACCAGGAGTACCATTTTATTTTTAGCTGCTGTATTCATTTTTACTTATTGGTTTTCTATATCATAAATACTGGCCACGTTTATGGCAAATTCATATTGGGCAGTATTGGTGTTTTGTGTAGCTATATTACCGCCGGCAGTATTTTTATTTTGAGAAATAATTATAAGATTTACCATTAAAAATAATAGCAGCCCTAACCCTGCAACCAGCGGACGGCTGATAAAAGCATAAGCTTTTCCCCAGGAATTACCGGGTGCTGCCTGCTGCAGGCGGGCATTGATCCGTGTTAGTAAAAAGGGTTTTGGCACCGCTCTTTCCACACCATCAAAGCTATTCAGCACTTCGGTTATCTTATTATTTATTTTATGATCATCCATTTTATAATTATTTAAAATGCTGCTCGTAATATTCTTTTAAAATGTTTCTTAAATTATTTTTTGCCCTCACCTGTAAAGATTCTACTGCCATTAAACTTATCTTCATTACGGCTGCAATTTCCTGGTAACTCTGCGCTTCCAGCTTATGCAGTATAAAAGCGATGCGTTGCTTTTCCGGCAGTTTATTCAGCGCCTTAAAAAGCACCACCGCATTCTCTTTTTCATCCAATACAATTCCCGGGTGATTAAAATGTGCGGGCTCATCTTCACTCTTCTCATTAAAAATTCTTTTTAATAATCCGCCATTTTTTTGCCGTCGTTTTTTTTTCTCAAAGTCCAGCGCTTTACTTATTGTTATGCGGTATATCCAGGTACTTAATTTTGCGTCTCCCCTAAACTGGTTGATGGATTCATAGACTTGTATAAAAACTTCCTGGGTTATATCTTCTGCATCTTCTTCATTTTGCACAATGCCCAACGTCGTATTAAAAACCATATCCTTGCATGCTTCTACAATTTCGCTAAAAACATTACGGTCTCCGTTTTTTAATCTCTCAATAATATCCGGTTGGTTCAAATAAAATGTTTTTCTGTTACATTTTAAAGTTACCTAAAAGCCGTGATTATTTCCGCCGCCCCGCCTGCCCCCATCCTCACTATCTCTGGTTGCCGGTTTTGCTACGCCAAAGTTTTTAAGGTTGTAGGTAAATGTCAGCATAAAATATTGCTGCAGCACTTTGCTTTGAGTATCCTCAATATAGTTTGCTGTTACAGCCCTGGTTATACTCTGGTTTTGTTTCAGCAGATCAAATACAGATAGCTTTAACTCACCGGCATTATTTTTTAAAAACTTTTTACCAATGGCAGCATTCCATAAAGTAAAGCGCTGGTTAAGGCCTGCAGACAAACCGGTATATGATTGAAGAGAAATATCGTTCTGAACGAACCATCCTTTTTTGTTTAGTAAATTAAGATTTACACCTGCAGCCTGGTTTACATAATTATTTGTAGATACATTTCCACCGGTTGTTTTTGCATCATTAAAATTAGCATTGTACGATAAATTGAAATCTACATATTCACTGATATTGCTTGCCAGTACTACACCGCCATTGTAGGTAAAATTATCGGTGCTGGTGGCAATATAATTTACTTGCCCGGGCAACTTAGCATATCCAAAACCCGCATTTAAGTTAACAGTAGTTTTTAAAGACTTTACCGGCATACTATAGGTAAAAAAAGTACGGATGTTTTTATACCTATCCAGGTTAATTGGTTTTACTAACTGCGACCCCCTGCTTAATTTAATGCCCTGCTGAATAATAGAATCATTGGCTGCAATAAATGTGGCGTTTGAAATATAATCACTTGCTGTCTGCATAAATATATTGGCGAAAAAGCTTTTGCTTGTTTTAGAATTTGTATAAGTGTACCTGCCGGCAATAAAATTGGTGTAAGATTGTTTCAGCGAAGGGTTGCCACTGCTCACTCTTAAGGGGTTGTTCAGGTTTACCACATCCTGCAATTGATTTACAGAAGGGAAATTTGTAGAAGCCCTGTAAAATATCCGGATATTACTTGTATTGGATATTTTTTTGCGCCACATGGCATTGGGTAAAAAATTAGAGAATGATTGATTAACTGTTGAAGCCGTTGGGAATATACGCTGGCTTTCTAAAATAGAATTTTGATAGCTCACTCCAAAAGATAATTGCTCATCCTTGCTTTTTGAAAAACGATAGCTTATTCCTGCATTATTGGTGGTAATGGTATTATCAAATTTATTAGAAAGTGTACTGTCAAATTTGGTGTATTTGTTACCATCAAAAGAATAGGTTTGCTGGTCTGCTTTATTTTTTTGTACGGAAGGATTATAGTCAATCTGCACCTGGCTTTTCTTTCCTATCGGTTCCGTATATGCAATAGTACCACCAATGGTATGCCCGTTTGTTGTATTATCAGCAAATTGATTTTGTATCGAGTCTGTTGTCATCCCGTTATCAAAGAACCGGTATACTGCATCATTAATACCTGTTCCGTCATTTTTGTTATAGGTTGTATTAAAGCCCAATGACAGGGTTCTTCCTTTTTTTGAAAAAGCATGGCGAAATAAAATATTGTTGCGGATATTAAACCCACTCCTGTCTGAAGTGATCCTGCTCAGCGATGTATTGATAGAATCATTTATGCCGTAATAACTTTTTAAAGAAGATAAAGAGTTTGAATTGTTATTTTGGAAATTGATACTTGGAATAATAAAAATAGAATTGGATGAATCAATTTTATATTCTAACCTGAAATTGATACGATTATTATTATTAACTGTTTCGGTTGTACTGTTTTGATTGGAGAACTGGTTTTTGGGGCTGAAGAAAGTTTCCGTATTTACAATAGATTCATTATTATTTTTACTGTTATTAAAGAAGTAGCTGCCAGAAACATTTACTTTTTTGCCCCATTTATCGCTGTAGTTTATGCCAACTGCATTTGTTTTGCTGATGCCATTAGACTGACCTACAGAAAAATTATCTGCACCGCCACCACCACGGCCGCCACGGCCGCCGCCCGGGCCACCATTACCGCCGCTGCCGCTGGTAACGCCCAGCAGGTCTTGTGAGCCAAAATTCTGTTGATTGATATTATTAAAATTGCCAACAAATGATAAGCGCCTATCTCCCTTAAAAAAACTGATATTACCGCCGGCATTGTAACGGCTATCCGTACCATACCCGGAATACACTCTCCCAAACTGGCCATTTTTTATGCCGGATTTTGTAACAATATTCAGCGCTTTCACACTATTGCCATCATCAAAGCCGGTTAGCTGGGCCTGGTCGCTTAGTTTGTCAAATATTTGTATTTTATCTACCACTGCCGATGGTAAGTTTTTCAGGGCAGCAGAGGCATCATCGCCAAAAAAGTCCTTTCCATCAATCGTTACTTTTTTTACGGTTTCTCCCTGTGCCGTCACAGTGCCATCCTTGGCTACTGTAATACCCGGCATCTTTTTTATCAGGTCTTCGGTAGTAGCATCCGGGTTCACTTTGTATTGGCTGGCACTGAATTGGGCCGTATCACCTTTTTGAATTACGGGTGGCACTTTTGCTACAATCGTTACGGTAGATAAATCTTTTCCCTTCCTGTCCAGCCCGATAGACCCTAACTCTTTTTGGTTATCATTAATGGTAATAAAAGAAAGATACTCCTGGTAGTTAAGCGTATTTACCTGCACAATAAAACTATCATTGGCTATATTATTAAAACTAAAATGACCAGTGCTGTCCGAAACAATTGTTTTTACAAGGCTCGAATCTGCCTGTAACAGCAGCGCTATGGTAGCACCAGCTACCGGTTTTTTGTCGGTTTTATCCGTCACATTTCCAGCTATTGAACCGCTTTGTGCCATTCCTGTAAACACCATTATATTCGTAAAAGCGAACATTAAAACTAATCTAAGCATAAAATTCTTTTTCTTTGCCTGTTTAGACGAGGTATTAACAGCCAAACAGGCGTCGGCTATAAAATAATATTTGTTAATAACCTTTAACAACAGGCGTGCCCCCATAATATGATATTTAAAAACTAAATTGCAGCCCTAAATTTTTTTGTTTTATGAGTTATAATAAAATAGTATCTGTAA